>CACZOP010000099.1 GCA_902782845.1 Oscillospiraceae bacterium
AGGGCAAATCGGCAGGCGTAAAAATCTTTTTTGTTTAACAGGAACAGTCAATTTGCCTTTGTCCGGCGGAGAAGTTTCCTGTTAAATCAAAAAAAGGATCCTGACCTTCACGTCACGGATCCTTTGCTTATGATAAGTCTGATTTCACCTTACCGAATTGATCTCCGATCAATTCTGCCCCAGTCCGCCCTGATTGCCGGCGCTCATCATGCGCTGCATCAGGCCGGGCTTTTTTTGCTTTTTGGGCTTGTATTTGGGCGGGTTTTCCAGCCGCAGATTGGCGCTCTGGCTCTTGGCAAGGCGCTTGCTCACGGCCAGCACCGGCTCCACCATGGTATCGGTGAGGTAGGGCAGGATCTTCTGCACCAGCGCGGGATCGTTCTTGATGGGCCCGAGGATCGTAACGGCGATCAGCCCCTGTACCTCATTGGTGCCGTCCTCATACACGTCGCCCAGGATGCCGAACAGCTTTTTCAGCTGCCGGGTATCGTTCCCCTTGATCACTTCCATGATCGGCGCGTTGCCGTGCTCCAAAAAGAAGGTCTCGCACAGGAACTCGCCGTAGGTGTTGATGTTGTCGCGGATCTCGTCCTTGAATGCAGGGAACATGGCGGCCAGCTTGCTCGCGAGGGTCACGGGATCGTAGGCGGTGGCGCCGCTGCGGGCGGCGTTGGTGGACACCGTCTGCACCTTCTTCTTCGAAACGATCTGCTTTTTCTCGGCGTAGGCGTCGTTCAGGTTTTCGTTGACCTCGTTCACCAGTGTTTTAACGTCTTTATCTTCATAGGTGGCGGGATCGAAATAGAAGGTGCTGTCGAGGTTAAAAGCGGTGTCGTCGCTGAGATCCACGTCGGTGGGACCCGATAAAAAGTGGATCCGGGTGCCGCTGAAAACGAAGCGCAGCTTCCCCTTTTCGCCCGAAAGATCCAGCACCGCGGCGTTCTCCCGCATATAAACCGGCGAAGCGCCCTTCTGCGCGCCCTCGGGCAGCACGGCGGTAAAACCGCAGCGGGCGGCAGTGTCGCGGATCCCGTTATACAGTCCGTTCATTACATAGCTTTGTTCCAACATGATTATTCCTTTCAGCCGTTGAGCGCCTTGAAATTGGCTTTATTTGCTTTATACAGATTCTTGAATACTTCGTATTGCTTATCATACACCGCTTTATTGGCGGGGTTGGGCTTATAGGTCTTTACCACGGGGATCAGCTTCTTGGCCTCCGCAAAGCTCCCGATGGCGCCGGAGCCCACGGCGATGGTCACGGCTGCGCCCACCGCGCCCACGTTCTGGGGCTGGTTCACCGTTTCCACGGGCTTCTGGAGCACGTCCGCCAGCACCTGACAGGTCACGTAGGAGAGCGCGCCGCCGCCCACAAAGCGAACGGTATCGGAGGGCTTCACTTTTTTGGATTCCGCCTCCATAAACCAGCGGAGATGGAAGCATACGCCCTCGATCACCGCGCGCAGCATCTGGCTCTTGCCGGTTTCAAGGCTGATATTGAAGAACATGCCCCGGGCGTTCGGATCCTCAAACGGGCAGCGGTTGCCGTGCAGCCACGGGGTAAAGATCACGCCGCCGGCGCCCGCGGGCACCTCGTCGATCACGTCGCTCAGATAATCGTAAAGGCTTGTATATTTGCCCTCGTAGCCGTCCGTCACGTTTTCTTTTTTCAGGTAAATGTTGATCTCGTCCAGCGCCAGATGGTCCCTGACCCATTCGAGGCACTTGCCCGCCGTTTCCAGCTCGCCGAAGTAGTTGAATTTGCCCTCGTCCGCGCCGATCACGGCCGCGATCATGGCGGAAGCGTCCACGATGCTCTTATCCACTACGGTGGAGACCCAGCCGGAGGTGCCGGAATACACGTGGGTATCGCCCAGCTCCACCGCGCCCGCGCCCACGCCGATGAGCGAAGCGTCGCCGCCGCCGCCGTAAACCGGCGTGCCCTCGCAAAGCCCCAGCTCTTCCGCCTGCCGCGCCCGGAGCTTGCCCACCACATCGGTGGATTTCACCAGCTGCGGCATGTGTCTGGGATCCACGCCGAGAGTTTTGCACAGGCTCTCGCTGAAGCACTCGTGCCCCTTGCGAAGGTCGTAAAGCAGGGTCCCGAAGGCGCTGTCTTTGGTCATCACGCAGCGGCCGGTCATGCGGCAGATGACATACTCCTTCACATCCAGCCACTTGTATACTTTCTTAAAGTTTTCGGGCTCGTGGTTCTTCACCCAGTTGTATTTCCATACGGGATCCTTGACCGAAGCCGCCACGGCGCCGGTGATCACAAGGGATTTGAGCAAAATGGGAAGGCTCGCGCCCGCCACCTGCACGCCGTGGGCAATGCCTTTTTTGAGTTCTTCTCTGGCGCGCTGGTCCATATAGCTCATGGGGCGGCGCACCGCGTTGCCCTCTTTATCTACAAGCACAAGCCCCTGCATCTGCGAACAGAAGGAAATCCCCTCGATCTGCTCCGGCGCGATCTGCGCCTTGCTCAGCGCCTCCTTGCAGGTTACGCACATGGCCTCCCACCATTCCTCGGTGTCCTGCTCCGCGCCGCCGTCGGGGAACACGTAGAGCTTGTAGCCGTGGGAAGCCGCGCCCAGCAGTTCGATGGTGTCGGAAATGCCGAACACACAGGTCTTCACGCCTGTGGTGCCGATGTCAAATGTGATCGCATACTTCATAATCCTTACCTCCGCAATGATACCTCTTGATTCTTACCTCTAACGTCTTACCTGCTCAAAGCTCCTGTCTGCCCTGCAGCGCCCTTGAAAGGGTCACGGCGTCCGCGTATTGCAGGTCGCTGCCCACGGGCAGGCCGTAGGCAAGGCGGGTCACCTTTACGCCCAAAGGCTTCAAGAGCTTTGAAATATACATGGCGGTGAGCTCCCCTTCCACATTGGAGCCGGTGGCCATGATGACCTCCTGCACCCCGTCGGCCGTGATGCGGGCAAGCAGCTCTTTTACCGTGATATCGTCGGGTCCCACCTCGTCCAGCGGAGAGATCACTCCGTGGAGCACGTGGTAGGTGCCCTTATACTCGTTGGTCTTTTCCACCGCCAGCAGCGCCTCCACGTTCTCCACCACGCAAACGGTTTTACGGCTGCGTTTTTCGTCGGCGCAAACGGGGCAGATCTCCCGGTCGGTGAGATTGCAGCACACCGTGCAGCGGCGGATGGTATCGGCCGCTTCGTTGATCGCGTCGGCAAAGGCGTGGGCCTCGTCCTTGGGCAAAGAAAGGATGTGGAACGCCATCCGCTGAGCGGTTTTCGCGCCGATACCGGGCATCCGCTGAAAATGCTCTATTAAAATTTGCAGTGAGACCGCGCCGTATTCCATGGGATCACAGCCCCAGTCCGCCGAGGCCGGGGATGTTCATTCCGCCGGTGATGGCGCCCATCTCACGCTCCATGGTCTCGTTCGACTTGCGTACCGCCTCGTTGAAGGCGATGGTCAGGAAGTCCTCCAGCATCTCCACGTCCTCGGGATCCACCACTTCGGGCTTCAGCTTGATGCTCTGCACCTCGTGCTTGCCGTTGATGGTCACTTCCTCCGCGCCGCCGCCGGCGCCCGCCGAGAAATCGGTGTTTTCGATCTCCTCCTGCTTGAGCTGCATATCCTCCTGCATTTTCTGGATACGCGCCATCATGTCGCCCCGGGATGCGTTGTTCTGATTGGGAATTCTCGCTTTCATCTTTTTTCCTCCGATCACATTGTTGTTATGATTTCATTTTTTTTCGTTTATTGTTCTGCCAGCCTGACCTTGTATTCCCTGCCGAGGATCTTGGCCGCCACGGGGGCAAGATACCGGTTGAGCGTATCCTCCCGCAGCATGAAGCGCACACGGGGGTCGGCGGGTCGGATCACCAGCGCTTCCCCGCGGATCTCCGCCGAGGAATTGGTCAGCAGACCGATCATGGGCCGGAAGCTGCGCTCCGTGTCGAGTATGATGCGCACCCAGGTGCGTTCGTCCAGCGATTCGGCGGTCCTGGGCGCGGCGGCGGCCTTTTCGAGCTTGCCGTCTTTTTCCACGGTGCCGTATTTTTCCATAAACGAGTCAAAATCAAAGGCTTCGTCGTCCCCGGCGTCTTCTTCGTCGAAACGATCCGCGAACCCGCCGGCAGGCGCGGCTTCCTGCGCGAAACCGGCAAACGCCGCCTGCCCGGGCAGGGGTTCGTCAAAGGGCGGCGCTTCCTCTTCGGAAACGGGCGGCGCATCAAACGGCAGCGCTTCCTCTTCGGGAACGGGCGGCGCGTCAAACGGCGGCGCTTCCTCTTCGGGAACGGGCGGCGCGTCAAACGGCGGCGCTTCTTCTTCGGGAACGGACGGCGCGTCAAACGGCAGCGGTTCCTCCGCAGGAACAGGCGTTTCTTTTATCGGCGTCTCCTGCCGCGAAACGGCAACAGGCGCGGCGGCCGGCGCAAAACCGCCCGCTTTCAGCGCGGCCAGCTCTTTTTCCAGCGCGGAAACTCTTGCCGCCAGCGCGTCGGCATTCTGATCCGCCGAAGGCGTGCAGAGCCGGATCACCGCCATTTCCACCTCGATGCGGCGGTTCTGGGTCCGCTTGATGGCTTCGGCGGCGGCGGTAAGGACGTTCAGGGCATAAAGGGTCTCGTCGTTCGTAAAACGGTCGCTCAGCGCCTTCAATTCCCGCAGCTCCGCGTCGGAGCAGACGATCAGGTTTTCGGGATGGGCGACGGTTTTCAAGATCAGAAAGTTCCGGAACTGATTAATGAGCTCCACGCAAAGGCGTTCGGTATCGCAGCTCATTTTGTGCAGCTCATCCAGCACGGTGAGGCTCAGCGCCGTGTCCCGCGCCGCGATGGCGTTCAGCAGTTTATAGATATATTCCCTGCCCATGAGCCCCGCGCAGGCGGACACCACGTCCACGGTGATCTCGCCGTCGGCGCTGAGGGCGCGGTCCAGCAACGAAAGCGCGTCGCGCATGCCGCCGTCCGCCAGCCTCGCGATCAGAAGCGCGGCGTCGCGCCGTAAAACGGCGTTCTCTTTCTCCGCCACGAACTGCAGGCGGTCCGCGATCACGGCGGGCTCGATACGGCGGAAATCAAAGCGCTGGCAGCGGGACAAAATGGTGGACGGGAGCTTGTGGACCTCGGTGGTGGCAAGAATGAATTTCACATGCTCGGGGGGCTCCTCCAGCGTTTTGAGAAGGGCGTTGAAGGCCTCGATGGTGAGCATGTGGACTTCGTCGATGATATACACCCGGTATTTTGCCTTTGCCGGGGTAAAATTCGCTTCGTCGCGCAAAAGACGGATATCGTCGATGCCGCGGTTGGAGGCGGCGTCGATCTCCACGATATCCAGCGCCGTGCCGTCGTTGATGCCGCGGCAGATCTCACACTCGTTGCAGGGATTGCCGTTCACCGGCTGAAGGCAGTTCACCGCCTTCGAGAGGATCTTGGCGCAGGAGGTCTTGCCGGTCCCGCGGGAACCGGTAAAAAGATAGGCGTGCGAAAGCCGGTTCTCACGCACCTGCGTTTGCAGCGTCTTCGTGACCTGCGGCTGCCCCACCACGTCGTCGAATATTTGCGGCCGCCATTTGCGGTATAACACTCTGTACATCTGTTTGCTCCCGATTGCGGACGATAGATAAAAATTTTGCCTCTGTCACACGGCGTGCAGGCGGACTGTGTCGCACGGGCAGACCGCTTAATGCTGCTCGGTTCCCCGCCTGACA
>CACZOP010000100.1 GCA_902782845.1 Oscillospiraceae bacterium
CCGTTTTTCATTTATTAAGTTTTTACTTATACTTGAAAAACGGTTTTTTTTATGCTAATATAAAATAGTAATTTTATATTCATAAAAAAGGATAGGAGTTATTATGAGTCCTTTGTTGAAAAAGTCAAACAAAACGTCTAAAAACTATCAGTTGAAAATGAATTGTTTTGTGGCGGGGATCCTTGCAGTGATCATTATGGTCTTTGTGTATCTCATCCATTCCAATTCTCTGTTCTTCGGCGACGGCACCGTGCTGCGGATGGATCTGTACCATCAATACGGTCCGCTTTACGCGGAGCTCTACGACCGGATCGTGCATGGCTACAGCCTTGTGTATTCCTGGACTTCCGGGCTCGGCGGCGCGTTTCTGGGGAATCTTTTCAACTATTGCTGCAGCCCGTTTGCGTTGATTATTTTCCTTTTCGGTCATAAGAATATGCCGGAAGCGATCGCCGTGATGATTTTGCTCAAAGCGATCGTTTCTTCCGTCACTTTTACCTATTATATCAATAAGTCCACCAAAAAAGAAAGCATCGTCAGCGCCGGCTTCGGCCTGCTCTACGCTTTCTGCGGGTTCTTTGTGGCGTATTCATGGAACATTATGTGGCTTGACGCCATGAGCGTATTTCCGCTGGTCATTCTGGGGATCGAAAAGATCATTCTCGACAGAAAACCGCTGTTGTTTATCGTCGCTCTGACCTATACCATGATCACCAACTACTATATGGCGTATATGGTGTGTATACTTTCGGCGCTGTATTTCCTCTATTTCTATTTCGGCCGTTTCCAGTGGAAGTCTTCGCTGAAAGAAAGCGCAGCCCCGGATCGGGACAAACAGAACGAAGAGCGTCCCGCCGAAGAAAAAGCGCAGGCGTCGCCCGCTGCTGATTTTGCAGCGCCGATTGCCGGGCAGGAGGCGCCGCCCGTTTATGAGTCGTTTGCTCCCGTGGAAACGCAGCAGCCGGAAAACGCGGACGGGTATCCCGCGCAGGCAAGCTTCGGCAGTGATTTCGCGCGTTTCGCGGGGGAGACGCCGCAGGATATACTGCCGCCGGATTACGACAGCACCGACACACAAACCGCAGCGCCCCGGATGCCTGCCCCGCAGGAGGCCGGAATCTCCGAAACGCCGCCTTACCCGCCTGTTTCTGCCGCTCCCGTAAAAACAAAAAAAGAAAAGAAGAAAAAAGCGGTTCCGCTGAAGGAACGCCGGCTGCTTGTCAGCGGATTTGTCTTTGCCCTTTCCGGCATCCTTTGTTTCTTTATCGCCGCTTTCGCGCTGCTTCCGGTAGCCCGCTGTCTTGAATCCTCATCCGCTACCGGCTCCACGTTTACGGATGACCTGAACACTTATTTCAATTTCTTTGATTTTATTTCCAATCATCTTCCCGGCGTTGAGCCCACCATCCGCAGCAGCGGCGACAATGTTCTGCCGAACGTGTATTGCGGCATGCTTTCGATTTTGTTGGTGCCGTTTTATTTCCTTTCCGATAAAATATCGGGCAAAAAAAAGGTGGCGGCCGTCGGCTTCCTTACTGTGTTCTTCCTATCCTTCTCTGTAAACGCGTTCAATTATCTGTGGCACGGTTTCCATTTCCCGAATGATTTGCCCTACCGGTTTTCCTTTGCCTATTCGTTCCTGATCCTGACCCTTGCGTATGAGGCGATCCTGCATATCGGCGACTTCACAAGGAAGCAATACGTAACGGCGGGGATCCTGACGCTCCTGTTCATTGTGATCGTCGAAAAGGTCGGCAGCAAGAACGTGGAACTCAAAACCGTGTATATGTCGGTCGTGTTCGTGATTGTATATGTTATCATCGCGGGCTTGCTTACCTCGCCGCATTACGTCAAAAAATCCGTTGCCGGTTTGCTGGTCTTTACCATTGCGATGGAGCTTTGTTTCGCGAACACCGGGAATTATGTGATGGAGCAGTCGAAATCAAATTACACCGGCGACTATGATTCCTATCATTCTTTGCGGGCGGACGTGGAGAAGGATGAAGATCTCCTGTTCTATCGCACAGAGCTCAGCCGCCTGCGCGCGAGAATGGACCCCTGCTGGTTCGGCTATAACGGCGTTTCCACGTTTTCTTCCATGGCGTATGAAAATACCGCGTCGCTGATGAATAAGCTCGGGTTCTTCGGTAATAACATCAACAGCTATACCTATTATCCGCAAACCGCGATCTTCAATTCCATGTTCTCCATGCGCTATATCTACGATAACGCGGATATGCTGACCGAGAGCGATTTGTATACGTTTGTCAAGTCCGAGCAAAAAACAAAGGACGACGCCGCAACCTACGACGCGTACCGTTATAATTATTTCCTGCCGCTGACCTTTGCGGTTTCAGACCGGGTCAAACAGTGGAATCCCGGCGAAAACAATCCGTTCTCGGTGCAGAACGAACTGATGGCGGACGCCACCGGCGTGCAGAACGTGCTGAAGGACGTGAGCGCCACGGATCTGCTATGTGAAAACCTGACGGATACCTCTTTGGATTTTATCAAAGAAAACAATTATTTCTCGGTGAATCCCGTGGATGCGTCGCTGGATTCCACGAAGCTGACGATTCTGCTTGAAGCCGAGACCGCCGGGAACTATTACGTATATGCCGGCGGCCAGAATATCACCGGGATCCATGTGATCGCCAACGATCTGGATTACAACTACGGCAGCAGCGGAGTCGACCCGTTTATCCTTGACGTGGGGCCCCTGGAAGAGGGCGATGAGATCTCGGTGGAATACAGCATCGAACAGGATAAATCCTTTGCCAATATTTATTATGACGCCGCCATGCTCGACAGCGCCGCTTTCAAAAAAGCGTATGATAAGATCCAATCCAACGGTGTTATCAGCTATACCTCGTTCAAGGATTCCGCTTTTACGGGAACGGTGGACGTCAGAAACGACAAGGCCTTTATGTTTACGTCCGTTCCCTATGACGAGAGCTGGGAGATCAGCGTGGACGGGCAGGTTTTGCCTTATGCCACGGAAGAAGATACGCAGAACGGAACCGACAGCGGAAAAGTGATTGCGATCGGCGGCGGGTTGCTCGGATTCGACATCGCCAAGGGAACCCATGAGCTGAAGTTCACCTATAAGGCGCGCGGGCTTTCCAAGGGCGTTATGATGACGGTGATCGGTCTGATCGTTCTGTTGGTTTATATCCTGCTTTCCGCGCTGCGGAAGAAAAAGAAAGCGTCGGCGCAGACGGCTCAGCCCGGCGCGCCCGAAGTGATCCCGTTTGACGCGGCGACGGATACGCAGCCCATGTATCCGCAATCGGATGCTTTTACCGTACCCGCCGAGGGGGACGCCGTCTATCAGACGCCGGATTTCTCCGCGGAATATCAGGCGGAGATCGAACGGACGGCGCAGGCGCCGGAAGCGGAAGATACCGTTGACGGCGGCGCGGAATGACCGTGACAGACAAATAACAAAAAAGATTTTGGGATCGCCATGGGGAAGCAGAAAGAAAAAGAGAATAAAACGAACGCGATGCGCATCCTTGACCGGATGGGGCTCCCGTATACCGTGAACTATTATGCCTGCGACGAGTTTATCGACGGCGTGCATATCGCGGATATGCTGGGGCAATCCTATGAGCAGACCTTCAAAACTCTCGTCAGCGTGGGGAAAAGCGGCGCATATTACGTGTTTGTCCTGCCTGTGGCGGAGGAACTCGATCTGAAAGCCGCCGCGCGGTCGGTGGGAGAAAAGAATGTGGAGCTGCTGCACGTGAAGGACATCAAAAACGTGACAGGATATATCCGCGGCGGCTGCACCGCTATCGGCATGAAAAAACAGTATCCCACGGTGATCGACGAAACATGTCAGTTGTTTGACGAGATCATCGTCAGCGGCGGCGCGCTGGGCGTCCAGCTGTTTCTGTCGCCGGACGTCTTCTTGAAAGCTGCCGGCGCGAAAACGGCGGATATTATTATGCGCGCCTGATCGTGCCGTTGTCAGGCAGAGAGGAAATCTGAAGTGGATAAGCTCTTGTATTTTTTGGTTGTTGCGGTCTTAATGGCGTCTGCGCTGTTTTTTCTGAAAGACAGAAGTCTGAGGAAAATCATTGTTGTCGGCGGCGCTTTGATCCTGTTTTTGGAAGTATTCGTTTTTAACTACGCATGTTTCGGAAGATTTTTCGGCCGGTATACGGAAACTCCGGTCGACCTGAATTCGAGTTCTGTGTATATCGAGGGAATTGACGGCGATTCTTTGGCCGGGAATTCGGAAACCGGCGTCCTTGTCGAGATCCCATCGCTTTCGCAGCCGGTTTATGGTCTGAAGCTGGATCTCGATTTTGAATCCGTCTCCGAATATAATCCCGGAACTCCTTTTGTTCAGGTAACGATTGACGCAAAAGATGATACGTATCAAGCGTGTTACCGGTATTCTGTGGCGGACGGAAACGTGATCCGTGACGATGACCGTTCATCCCTGATCCGTTTGAATTTATCCGGGAATGTGCATGCGCTTCGGATCCAATTCGTTTCAACAACCGGCAAATACGTTGTGCGCGGCGTAACGTTAAACCCGCCGATCCCGTTGCGTTTGTCCCCTGTACGCTCCGCGATACTGTTCGGTATCGTTTTGCTGTTTTGTCTTCTTTTCTGTCTTGCACGGTCCGGAGAAACCTGTAACGATCGGCCGCTTCGTATCCGTCAACTGTGCTTTTTTGCAGCGCTTGTATTTATACTCGGCGCTTTTTCGATGACGCAGCTGTCCTTTTTTGATAATTACGGTTATCTTGCTCCTTTAGAAGGTTCGGAAGAAGAGGGAAACCAGATTACGAAAGAAATCGTGGACGCTTTCGAGGCAGGCCGGGTTTCTTTGCTTGAAATCCCGGATGAAAAATTGCTGGCTTTAGATAACCCTTATGATTGGAGCCAGCGTATTGAAAACGAGGCGGAGGGTCTGTGGGATCATCTGCTTTATAACGGGAAATACTATTCCTACTATGGAATCGCACCTGTGCTGCTTCTTTTTCTGCCGTTTCATCTGATTACGGGATTGTATTTTTCTTCAGCGTCAGCTGTTTTGATATTCGGTATCCTGGGTATCATCTTCCTTACGATGCTGTTTCTGAAAATGTGTGACGATTGGTTTGCCCGTGTGCCGATTGTTCTGTTGTTTTGTTCCTATCTGATCCTTTTATCCTCCTGTGGGATCTTCTATTGCTTTTTTCCCAGTTTTTATGAAATTGCGCAAAGCTCCGGGTTCATGTTTACCGCGGCCGGATTTTACTGTTTGATTCGCAGCAATGTTGTTTATTCTCCGGCGCAGTCATCGATAGCATTCCCCCAAAAGAAGCATGCTTCAGATCCGCATCGTATCCGCAACGGTTATGTCGCATTGTCCGCTGTATGTCTGGCATTGTCTGTGCTTTGTCGTCCTACACTTGCATTGTATTGTGTGGTATCGTTGATTTTCTATGGCTTTGGCTTTTTCCGTATTTGGCGGGACACGTATGACTGCAACAAAAAAGATCGGAAAAAGGCTGCGAAGAGACTGATCCCGTATTTACTTTGTTTTGTTATCCCCTATGCCATAATCGGAGGGGGACAGATGATATATAATTATCTTCGTTTCGGCTCATTTTTCGATTTCGGCATACAGTATTCCTTGACCATCAATGATTTTACCCGCAGCCAGTTCCATTTGGATTTTGTGCAGATTGGTTTCTATAATTTCCTTTTTGCTTTTCCGCATTTTGTTGCAAGATTTCCTTTTGTGGAATCCGGATTTTCCGATCTTGACGTAAACGGCTATTATTTTATCGCAAACAAAAACGCCGTAGGATTGTTCTGGAAAGCGCTTCCCGCGTGGGGTGTTTTTTCTGCGCCGTTCGTTATGAAGAAACTGACCGGTGAAGAAAAAAAGAAATTTGTTTTTCTCCTTCTTCCGTTATCGGTGATCGCGCCGTTGTGTATCATCTTCTCTATCTGGGAAAGCGGCTACGGGGTTCGCTATTGTGCGGATTTCAACTGGCAGATACTGATTTGCGGTTTGATTCTTTTCTTTGTTTTTTATGTGCGTTTTGCGGATAAACAACTCAAAAGTTTTCTTACGGTATTCTTTTGCGGTTCGGCAGTTTTGTCTGTGTGGATCAACATCGCTCTTCTTTATGAGTATCTGGATTTGTCCGGTTTCCTGGCCGATAGCGCAATGTCTTTTGCCGGACTATTTGATTTTTGGATTTGATTGATCGGCAGTTTGTGCTGCAAATCATATACGGAGGAAAAAAGATGCTGACACTATTTCTGGTGATTCCCTGCTATAATGAAGAAGAGGTATTGCCTCAGACCGCACAGACCTTGCGGGATAAGATGCGCGGTCTGATGGCGGATAAAAGGATCGGCAAAGAAAGTAAGATTGTATTTGTCAACGACGGCTCCAAAGACCGCACGTGGGAAATGATCGAAAAGCTGCACAAGGTGGATCCTCTGTTCCGCGGCATCTCTCTTTCACGGAATCGCGGACATCAGAACGCGCTTCTGGCGGGATTGATGACGGTCAAAGACGAGTGCGACGCCGCGATCAGTCTCGACGCCGATCTGCAGGACGACGTCAACGCGATCGACGAAATGATCGAAAAATATGAAGCCGGATATGAAATCGTTTACGGCGTCCGGTCTTCGCGCAAAAAAGACAGTTTCTTCAAGCGGAGCACCGCGCAGGGCTTCTATCGGCTGATGAGCCTTCTGGGAGCCGAGACCGTTTATAATCATGCGGATTTTCGCCTGATGAGCGCCCGTGCGCTGGACGCTTTGGAAGAGTTCAAAGAGGTCAACCTGTTTTTGCGGGGGATCGTCCCGATGGTTGGCTTTCAGAGCGCCTGTGTTTATTATGAGCGGGGTGAACGTACGGCGGGAGAAAGCAAGTATCCGTTAAAAAAGATGCTCGGCCTTGCGTTCGAGGGGATCACTTCACTCTCGATCAAGCCCATCCGTCTGATCGCAATTTCAGGCGCTTTGATCTTCCTTGTCAGCATCGTTATGCTGATCTACTCCCTGATCCGGCATCTGGCGGGGCATACCGTCAGCGGCTGGACCTCGTTGGCGGTTTCCATCTGGGCGCTGGGCGGGATCCAGCTCCTGTCGCTTGGCGTTATCGGCGAATACGTAGGCAAGGTGTATCTCGAAACAAAACAGAGGCCGCGGTATATCATAGAGCAATATCTGAAATGAGCATATAAAACAAAAAAACAGGGCGAGGGAGCTGCGTTACGCTTCTTCGTCCTGTTTTTTCTTTTGTGTCGCTTCAAAGGTACCGGTTGACGACAGACCATTCTTCCGTCAGCCGCTCCAAAGAAAACCGCGCGTTTGCCGGAGAAGTGGAGGGGAGGCAGCGCTTTGGCAGCGGCAGGTTTTTGTGGTGCTGCTCAAACAGTCGGTCCGCCGTTTTGCCGTTGGTAAAAACCGCCCTGATCCCGGTGTTTGTCAGAATATCCGAAAGATCATTCGGGATCACGTTACTGATGCTGCTGTCGGCGCTGCCTTCTATTTCACAGGAGGCGATTACGTCCCACAGAGCGATCCTCTGCGAGAGCAGCAGCGCTTTCTTTTCTTCGACGGCGATCGGAACGGGAACGCCTCTCACGGCGGCGATCACACGCCAGAAGCGGTTTTGCGGATGGCCGTAGAAAAAACCGTATTCTCTTGATTTCACAGAAGGGAAGCTCCCTAAAATCAGGATCCGGCTTTCTTCGTTATAAACCGGCGGGATCGGATGTTGTATGCTCATAGCGACGTAACCTCTTCTACGTATATCACGTCGTTTTCACAGGTAAAACGGACGTGGAAGCCGGCGTATTCAAACGCATATTCCCGCAAGGGATCGTTCTGATAATGCGGGCGGGGATCGTTTTCAAGCAGAGAACGAAGCTGCTCCAGCGTGTCTTTATCCATCGGCGGAAGCGTTGACGGAAACACTACCCGCACGGCGTTGCCCCGCACGTTGTCGGCGAATCCGCCGCGCGCGTCAGGAACGCTGTCGGTGAACGGCAGATAGGGCTTGATATCGTAGACCGGCGTACCGTCCAGCATATCGGCCCCTTTCACATATAAGACCGGTCCGTCGTTCGCTTTATAATCCACACGTACAAGCTCCACGCAGCTCAGCCCCAATCCGTTGGGGCGGAACGGCGATCTGGTGGCAAAGATCCCCATACGCTTGTTCCCGCCGAGCCGCGGCGGCCGCACAGTGGCGCCGCCGTTGTAAGCGGCTTTGCTGAAGCCCCAGATCAGCCAGAGATGCGAATATCCCTCGATCCCGCGCAGGATCTCCGGTGTGCGGAACTCTTTGGCGAGCGTCAGACTGCATTCGGCGTCCACAAGGCCGCTTTGCCGCGGTATCCCGAATTTGGAAGCGTAGGGCGTGTGAATGATTGCAACCGGAATGATCTGCGCCATGTTCCCCAATCATCCTCTCATTCTTTTATTCTATATATATAATATCATATTATAAAAGACGAGGGAAGAAAAAACAGAAAAAAATAAAAAAAATTGTTGACAAACGCTGACGCTTATGGTATAGTAATTAAGCCGTAAGGGTAAGGGGAGTTCTCCGTGGAGAAATTCCTGTATGGCCCGGTAGTTCAGTTGGTTAGAACGCTAGCCTGTCACGCTAGAGGTCGACGGTTCGAGCCCGTTCCGGGTCGCCACTTTTGCGGCAAGCCTTTGTAGCTCAGTTGGTAGAGCAGCGGACTGAAAATCCGCGTGTCGTTGGTTCGATTCCGACCGAAGGCACCAGAGAAAGAGGAGCGATCCTCTTTCGACCTGCGGATGTAGCTCATCTGGTAGAGCGCCACCTTGCCAAGGTGGAGGTAGCGAGTTCGAGCCTCGTCATCCGCTCCACAAACCGTCTTTTCAGGCGGTTTTTTTCTGTTTAACAGGAAGCTTTCCACAGAACGGTGGCCGGTTTGGCTGTTTCTGTTAAACAAAAAACTGTAACGTCCCCCCCCCGAATGCCCCTTTGTGCACGGTGAATTTGAAAGCGCTTGCCGCACAGCTTCATTCTTGTTGTATTCGGCAGCAGAAAAAAACGGTAAACGAACGGATCGCTTGTCGTTTTTTCGCTTAACAGGAAATTTCTCCGCAGGACAGAGGGAAGCGCTTTATTCGGTCATAAAAACGTAAATGGTCCCTGAACGCCGAAAGAGACAGATTCACCCGTTCGCGCGGCCGGAACGGATCTCCCCGTCGACCACTGCCGCAAGAGATGCGTCCTGCCGCAGGTTGACGAATTTGATGCCGCGGGCAGGCCAGAAAAGAAATACCGACCGCGTTGGAGTCTTTGCGTCGGACAGCACGCTGTAGCGTCCGCCTTCATAGACCAGCGCCGCGCCGTTTTCGATGCAGACGGACGGGTAATCGGCCTTCTCTGCTTCATAGGTGTAAGACCGCCAGCCGATGCTGTCGTAGTGGGGCGTGAGGCAGAACGGCAGGAGCCCCGCACAGTCGTAATACGCAAAACCCGGGCCCATCCCCACAAAAGGACCGTGGTGAATGATACGGAAGGTTTCCGGTTCGGTGTCGTCCCATCCCTTGTCGGCCCAGCACATGGCGCCGGAGCTGAAGCCCATCAGGACAGCGCCGCGTTTCAGCGCCGCGTCCGCCGCCTCGAAAACACCCTTTTCGGCCCAGTTTTCGGTCAGGAATTTAAGACTTCCGCCTGTGGCATAAACGATATCCGCCCAGGCGAACTTCTCCGCAGCCGCCTGCGCGGTCTCCTTGCTGACCAGCAGCACGTCGGTGGCGCAGCCGGCGGCGGCAAAGCGGGTGATGATGCCGTCGTTCTCCGCATACTCGTCATAGCCGGCCGTGGGGACAAACAGCATATGCGGATGTTCCTTGTTGACGTGGGCAAGACTGCGTTCCAGAATGGGGCGGAAGGTATCGTCCGAATCGAATTTCCCGCCGATGGCGATGATCATTCCATCGGGATACGCGGCTTCGCTTACGGCAGTGAACCGTTCGATCTCTTCCTCTGTATAAAACCGGTCGGCTCTGTGGGGGATCAGCCCGCCGAAAAACCCGGTAACGATGCTCAGAAGCAGCGCAAACGCCCGCACGAACAGATGCAATTTCTCCATGGATCCTACCTCCGGATCCGGCAGTGGCAGCAACGCCGCAGCCGGTCATTTTCACGATACCATTATAGCAGATCCGGCGATCAAAATCAATACGCTCTAAAGACGTTGTGCAACCGTTTTGTCTTTTCGGGCTTTATCTGTACGCTGTTTGTTGTCGGCTTTTTCCGTACTATCGTCACGTTGATACTTTATTCCACAGGAACAGCAAACCTGCCTTTGTCTGACTCAAAAGCCCTGTAAAATCAAAAACGCGTGATTCCTCAAATCACGCGTTTTTGATGGTCGAGGTGACAAGATTTGAACTTGCGACTTCTACGTCCCGAACGTAGCGCTCTACCAAGCTGAGCCACACCTCGTTTCAAATTCTTTGCTATTATAGCACAGCGGATTCGGAAATGCAAGTATAAAATTCAGTTTTTTTACAATTGTTATCTTTTATAAAAGGTGGGAAATCGCTGGAATTTCTTACGGATTGCACCGTTTGCACGGTTCGTAACCTTCTCCGATGATCGCGTCCCGATCTGTGGTGACGTCCTGCCGGTTTTTGTCCTTGATCTGTTTCACCGAAGAACAACCCGGATAGTGGAACTTCTTTGTGTTTGTGTTCAGAACGTAAGACTGTACGTTTGCATCCGGCTGTGCAAAGCTGTCGGCAGCAGCATAGGATTCCGTTTCGTCCGCGGCCGGAGCTTCTTTCGGGGTGAATTCTTCCGTTGTTGGGGGATCCGTTGTCGGGGCTTCCGTTGTCTGCGCTTCCGTCGTGGCTTGCGTTTCGGTTTCCTCCGGCAGTTCTGTTTTTGCGGTTTCGGCTGTGCTTTCTGTCGGCAGCGGAAGCTCCTTTGCTTTGTCCGCATCTTCTTTTTCGGCTTTATCGGTGAACACAAAGGTTTCCCTGTCGTCGCGCAAATCAAAATATGCTTGTCTGCCGCAGCCGGAAAAAACAAATAATAAACCGATGAGGAAAACCATCAGTGCTGCTAAATGCAGGGATCCCGATTTTAAAAACACAGCTGCGGTATACGTTCTGTTCATAAAAAATAATGGGAAATAAATGAAGTCTTTGAAGATATATTTCAAGAAAAATAAAGAAAACTGTGTTAAATTTGTCCACGCTGATATTTTTCAGCAGTCATTATTCTGGTAAACAGGGGTAAAAAAGAGGGGGACTTTGTATGAAACAAAACCAGAACCAAGATAATTTCAAGCGGGGCACCGCTGAATTGCTTGTGCTGCATCTGCTGCAGAAAGAGGATCTCTACGGCTATCAGATCACGCACACCTTTGAAGAAAAAAGCAACGGTGTGTATACCATGCTGGAGGGATCGCTCTATCCCATCCTGTATAAGCTCTCGTCCAACGGATATATTTCCGACTATGTGCAGCAGGTTGGGGTGCGCAGAACCAGAAGATACTACCACATTGAAGACGCAGGGCGCGAGTATTATAAGGAGATCCTTGCGGATTATCTCGCGATCGCGGATGGGATCAACATGATTCTCGACCGCAAATAAGCAAAAAACGATTCTCAGAAAAAACGACAGGGGAGACGGGGCCGCCGGGCTTTTGTCCCCCCTGTTTTTTTGTTTGATAGGAAACTTCTCGGGCTTCTGTCTGATAAAAACGGTTTTCATGCCTGCCTGTCTGCTCCTCGGGCACGGCAATGGCGGAATCGAAAGCGTCCTGCGCAGCGCGCATTATTTATACCGGTAGCATCTGACGTAATCCACCAGCATCGAAGCCGGAAGGAAACCGTTCTCTGCCACTTTTTCGTCCACGCCGACCGATATGATGAGATACAAGGGAACCTGACAAACGCCGCCGAAGTCGGTATGCGCCGTTTCCACGCCGTTGATATAGAAGGTATACCCCTCTTTGTTCCATTCCACTCCGTAGGTGTTGAATTCCTCATAAGGATCGTTCGCGTAATACCAGCCCACCACGTGCTGTTTGTGGGCTTTTTCATATCCGTCAACGTGGATCGTATGGATCACGGAACCGAAGTACTGGTCGTTTGGATCGTAGTCGGTTTTCGTTTCCAGCACGTCCACCTCCGCGCCGGATATGCCGCCATCGGTATCGTCGTTCCACATGCCGTCGGTCAGCAGCCAGAATGCAGGATTCAATCCTGCGCCTTTGGGCAGAATGCAGCGGATCTCAAAATAACCGTAAAGCTGTTCGTAGCCTTTGAATTCCTGGGCGTAATGCTTGTTCGGGTTCGTTTCCATTCCGTAGGAATAGTAGCCGGGGCCTTTTGTTCCGTTTTCTTTGTATTCCACCGTGAGCTTCATACAGCCGTCGTCGGTAAAGCTCACCTGGTTCCGGTTCCAGTAGGCCGTGTCCCTCAGCTGCGTATCGTTCGCGCCGTAAACGTAATGTCCGCCCCATTTTGTGGTGTCAAAGCCGTGGTCGAATTCGTCCGCCCAAACCAGCTCAAACCTGCTCATGTCTATGGGATCCTTATATGGGGTGATCGGCCGGTCGGCGAAAGAAGCGCTGAACAGCTGCCCCAACGCAATAAAAAGCGCGCCGATGCGTTTGAAATCCATGGACGCAAGCGCTTTTGCGATCCTGCCGAATACGGCGATAAAGTCTTTGAAGGCAACGATCTGCCGGTTGTCGGAAATGATGGAAAGCAGATGAATATTCATTTCGGCCGCTCCGTTACATCTTTTTGATATCCGCAAGGCGATTGAGCGCCTCGTAAAGTGTTTCGTCCTTTTTTGAGAAGTGGAAGCGCGCCAGATGGTTCACGTCTTCCTTGAAGAAGCTGGAGCCCGGAACAACGGCGACGCCGATCTTGCGGACCATTTCCTCGCAGAATTCCACGTCGTTCTTACCGTGCGCGAATTCAGAGATGTCAACCATCATAAAATAGGTTCCCTGCGGCTCGGTAAAATTGAATCCGATTTCCCGCAGGCCGTTTGTGAACAGATCCCGCATATGCGTGTAGTGATCCTGCACGCCTTTATAGTAACTGTCCGGCGCCAGCAGTCCGGGGATCACCGCTTCCTGCAGCGGGGACGGCGCACAGACGGTTAAAAAGTCGTGCATTTTTTTGCATTCGTCCAGCAGCGGCTTGTCGGCGGCAATATAGCCAAGCCGCCAGCCGGTGATGGAATAGGTCTTCGAAAGGGAAGAACAGCAAATCGTCCGTTCCCACATGTTGGGGAGCGAAGCGATATACACGTGCTTGTAGGGTTCAAACACGATGTGCTCATAGGGTTCGTCGGTGATGATGATCACGTCGTATTTGATGGCCAGGTCGGCGATAAACTGCAGTTCTTCTCTGGTGAACACACGCCCCGAAGGGTTTGAGGGATTGCAGAGGATCATCGCCTTGGTTTTTGGGTCTCTGAACGCCGCTTCCAGCAGATCGCCGTTGAAGGTGAAAGCCGGCGGATCCAGCGGCACAAATACCGGTTCGATGGAATTGAATACGCTCTGCGCGTAGTAATTCTCAAAATAGGGAGAGAAGATAACCACCTTGTCTCCGGGGTTGGAGATCGCCATCAGCGCCGCCATCATGGCCTCGGTGCTGCCCACTGTGGCGAGAACGTTCCGGTTGGGGTCGATGGGGATCCCCATCCAGTGGGTCAGCTTTTTTGCCAGCGCCTCCCGGTAGTTCAGATTTCCCCATGTGGGGGAATACTGGTGGGGGCCTGCGGTGGCCACTTCTTTTAAGCGGTCCATAATGAACTGCGGCGGGTCAAAATCGGGGAATCCCTGTGAAAGGTTCACAGCGTCATATTCCATGGCAAGCCGTGTCATTCTGCGAATGACGGAATCGGTCAGCCTTTGTGTTTTTTGATTTAAGGGTTTCATGTGCACCCCTCCTTTTTTAAGCTTCATATCCCAAAGCAAACGCTTTTTTGTTAACGTCAAGGAATTTTGCCGGTACGGTTTGTTCTATGGTCTGCACCCATTTTTCACGGGCAATATCGGTGGTCTTCGCCAGCATACCGATCAGCACCACGTTCACGGCTTTGCTGTTGCCGGCGGTTCTTGCAAGCGAGAGCGCGTCAGTCATCCGCACGTTTGCGTGTGCGCGCAGTTCCTCCGGAATATCCCCGGGGTATTCCGCTGCGCCCATGATCACGGGCATCGGATCGATTTTTTGCGAGTTCACCAGAATCGTGCCGCCCTCTTTCAGGTAGGGGAGCGCTCTTTTTGCTTCCAGCAGTTCAAACGCGAGGATAACGTCCGCGCCGCCTTTGTCGATGATGGGCGCGCTCACGGCGCTGCCGTAGCGAACGTAGGTCACCACGCTGCCGCCGCGTTGGCTCATGCCGTGGACCTCGGAGATTTTAACGTCGTATCCTTCATTGAGCAGCGTGTTGCCGAGGATCCGGGAAGCGAGCAGCGTTCCCTGACCGCCCACGCCGACGATCATTATACTGCGAGTTTCCATTATGCGTCCTCCTTTTTCTCAATGGCGCCGAAAGGGCAGACGTTGACGCAGAGACCGCAGCCGTTGCACTGGGAGGCGTCGATCACGGGTCTTCCGTCTTTCACCGCGATGGCGGGGCAGCCGGCTTTCAAGCAGACCTTGCAGTTACGGCATTTGTCGGTGATTTCGCAACAGCCGGTGTATTTCACCTGCTTCAACAGCGCGCAGGGACGCTGGGCGATGATCACCGAGGGTTCCGGGCGCGCGCATTCTTCTTTTACAACAGCCTCAAATGTTTTTACGTCAAAGGGATCGGCGATGCGCACGTGGTCGATCCCGACCGCCTTGCAAAGCAGCTCCAGATCCACCTGCTTTGTCGCTTCTCCGCGGATCGTTTTGCCGGTGGTGGGGTTTTGCTGGTGGCCGGTCATGCCCGTAATGGAGTTGTCGAGAATAATCACGGTGCCGCCGCCTTTGTTGTAGACGGTATTGATGAGGCCGGTGATGCCGGAATGGATAAAGGTGGAATCCCCGATCACCGAAACCGTTTTCTTCGCGGCTTCTTCTCCGCGCACCTTGATCATGCCGTGGGCGGCGGAAACCGAAGCGCCCATGCAGACCGTGGTGTCGATGGATGAAAGGGGCGGCGCAGCGCCCAGCGTATAGCAGCCGATGTCACCCGAAACGGTGAGTCCCAGCTTTTTGAGCACGTAGAAGGTGCCTCTGTGGGGGCAGCCCGGGCACATTACGGGCGGGCGTACGGGCGTGTTTGCCGTTGTTTCCGGGGCGCTGGTCTCTTCATGGAGGATCACGCGCCTGATCCCGTTCACGGAGTATTCACCAAGGAAAGAGAATCTGTTCTTTCCCTCTACCTGTACGCCGAGCGTTTTGCAGTGGTTCTCGATCACGGGATCCAGTTCTTCAAGAACGTATACGATCTCCTGTTTTTTGCAGAAATCACGGATCAGCTTTTCGGGCAGGGGATGGATCATCCCGAGTTTTAAGTAGTTCGCGTTGTTCCCCAGGGCCTCTTTCGCGTAGAGATAGGTGATGCCGGACGCGATCACGCCGATCTTCGCGCCGTTATCCTCTGTTTTGTTGAACGGGCAGTTTTCGGCGAAGTCGGACAGTTTCCGCATCCGGTCTTCCACGATCACGTGCCGTTTGATGGCGTTTGCGGGAACCATCACATTTTTCGCCGCGTTCTTTTCATAGGGACGAACCTTCTGCGGTTCCGGCTCCGAGAGCTCCACAATGCTTTGGGAATGGGCCACTCTTGTGGTCAGCCGCAAAAACACGGGCGTATCGTATTCTTCGCTCAAACGGAAGGCGGCTTTTGTGAATTCTTTGCATTCGCCGGAATCCGATGGCTCCAGCATCAGAATCTTGGCCGCGACGGCGTAATGCCGCGAATCCTGTTCGTTCTGAGAAGAGTGCATGCCGGGATCGTCGGCGACGGCCAATACAAGGCCGCCGTTCACGCCGGTGTAGCTCGCGGTAAACACGGGGTCTGCCATCACGTTGAGCCCCACGTGCTTACAGCAGCTCATGGCGCGTCCGCCCGCAATGGATGCGCCGATAGCGGCTTCAGCCGCCACCTTTTCGTTGGGCGCCCATTCGCAGTAGATCTCATTAAATTTCGCGCATTCCTCTGTGATCTCGGTGCTCGGGGTGCCGGGGTAAGAGGAAACAAAGTTCACGCCGGCTTCATAAGCGCCTCTGGCAACGGCGGCGTTTCCCAATAAAATCTTTTTCATAGTCAATCAGTCCTTCAGTCCGTTTTGCATGGCCACGAGATGCTCGCTGCTGTATTTCTTTCGCAGCAGCGGTTTTTCGATTTTCCCTGTGGGATTGCGCGGTACGTCGGCAAAAATGAACTTGTGCGGCCGCTTGTAGCGCGGGAGCTCCCGACAGAAATCCTCGATCTCGGCTTCGCTCAGCGTATATTCGGGTTTCACTTCAATAATGGCGGCGGCAATTTCGCCCAGCCGCTGGTCCGGCAGGCCGATCACGGCAGCGTCTTTCACGGCGGGGTGTTTGTGGAGGAAGTCCTCGATCTGCACAGGGTAGATGTTTTCGCCGCCGGAAATAATCACGTCTTTTTTGCGGTCAACAAGGTAAATAAATCCGTCGGGATCTTCCATCGCCATGTCGCCGGTGTAAAGCCAGCCGTCGGATAATACTTCCGCCGTGGATTTTTCATCTTTATAGTAGCATTTCATCACGCCGGGACCGAAAACCGCAAGCTCGCCGACCTCGCCCTGTTTTACGGGCTGCTTGTCTGTGTCAACGATTTTCACCTGCCAGCCGAAGCCTGCCTTGCCGATGGCGCCGACCTTGTGGGTGTTTTCCACACCCAGATGCACGCAGCCGGGGCCGATGCTTTCGCTCAGGCCGTAGTTGGTGTCGTACTGATGATGCGGGAAAACCTCCTGCCAGCGCTTGATAAGCGCGGGGGGCACGGGCTGCGCGCCGATGTGCATCAGCCGCCATGCGCTCAGGTCGTAGTCGTCGAGATTGATGCTGCCGTTCTCGATGGCGTCGAGAATATCCTGCGCCCACGGTACCAGCAGCCAGACGATGGAGCATTTTTCCTCGCTGGCGGTTTTGATGATCCATTCCGGTTTCACGCCTTTAAGCAGAACCGCTCTGCCGCCCACGAGGAAGGAGCCGAACCAGTGCATTTTCGCGCCGGTGTGATAGAGCGGCGGGATGCAGAGGAACACGTCGTCTTTTGTTTGGCTGTGGTGGTTCTGTTCGGTTCTCGCCGCGTGCATCAATGAACGGTGCGTGTGCAGGATCGCCTTTGGGAAGCCCGTGGTGCCGGAGGAATAATAGATCGCCGCGTCGTCGTCGTCGGTTAATCTGATCTCGGGGGATTTTGAGGAGCAGTAGGTGATAAGCTTATCGAAACTGTCGGCAAAGGTTGGGCAATCCTCGCCCGCGTAGAGCCACATTTTGATATCGGGGACCCGTTCGAAAATCTCTTCCACACGTCCGGTGAATTCCGGACCGAAGATCAGGAACGCGGCGTCCGCCTTCTGGAGGCAGTATTTGATTTCCTCCGACGTGTAGCGGTAATTCAGCGGCACCGCCACCGCGCCGGTTTTCAATACGCCGAAATATACGGGCAGCCATTCAAGGCAGTTCATCATCAGGATCGCGACTTTGTCGCCCTTTTTAATGCCGCGGGTCAGCAAAAGATTTGCGAACCTGTTGCTCATTTTGTTGAATTCGCCCCAGGTGACGGTGCGCTTGTAGCTTTCCCCCGGAGACGTTTCGATCAGGGCATATTCGCGCCACGTCATGCGGCGGTTATTGTCGTTTTTCGGATTGATCTCGGTGAGCGCGACGTCGTTGGGGTAAAAGTCGGCGTTTTTTTGTAAGATTTCGGTAATCGGCAAAGGAATCATCCTTTCTTTCCCGGGAACTGCAGTGTTCCCGCTTTTCTTTGATTATTGATTGGCTGCACCTGCGATCGAAACGCAGGTCCTGCATTTTTCGGTAATTTCATCCGGGGCGCCTTTCATCATCCAGCTGCCGCCTACGGCAAAAATCTTATCCCATGCAAGATACTCTGCCAGATTCTTTTCGGAGATCCCGCCGGTCGGCAGGAAGGTGACTGCGGGGAAAGCGGCGGAGAGCGCCTTCATAGCCGCGAGTCCGCCGAAAACGGACGCCGGAAAGAACTTGATGATGTCGCATCCGCAGCGCAGCGCCGTTATGATCTCGGTGGGGGTGACGCAGCCGCCGAGATAGGGAATCTGTTTTTCTTTGCAGCAGGCTGCCGCTTCGATTGAAAAACCGGGGGAAACGATGAACTTTGCGCCAAGCGAGATCGCTTCCTCCGCCTGGGTTGTATTGATAACAGTACCGGCGCCCACCAGCATTTCCGGAAATTCCGAAATCGCGATTCTGATGGCTTCACCCGCGCAGGCGGTGCGGTAGGTGATTTCCGCCACGGGCAGCCCGCCGTCGCACATGGCGCGCAGCTTCGGGCGGACTTCCTCTATGCTGTGAAAAACCACCACGGGAACGACTCTGTACTTCTGCAGAATGGATTTTGTGTCTGTCATAACAGTCAACCCGGTATTTGCGTTATACGCCGGAATACGCGTGGAAACCGCCGTCCACAGGAATCACAACACCGGTGATAAAGCCGCTCGTTTTGTCGTCCGCCAGAAACAGCAGCGTACCGAGCAGTTCGTGGACCTCTCCGAAGCGGTTCATGGGCGTGCCGGCAAGGATCTTCCCGGTACGGGGCGTGGGGGAGCCGTCGGGATTGAAGAGCAGCCCACGGTTCTGGTTGCCCACGAAAAAGCCGGGGGCGATGGCGTTGCAGCGGATCCCCACAGGCGCAAAATGCACCGAAAGCCATTCCGTAAAATTGGAAATGCCGGCTTTCGCCGCCGAATAGGCGGGGATCTTGGTCAGCGGCTGGAAGGCGTTCATGGATGAGAGATTAATGATGTTGCCGCCCGTCTCCAGCATATCCTCGGCAAAGACCTGCGTGGTCAGGAACGCGGAGGTGATATTCAGGTCGAAAACAAAGCGAAGTCCGGCTTCGTCCAGTTTGAAGAACGTTTTTGTGTCGGCCGGGAGGTCGGGGGTCATATACTCGTTGTCGGTGGTTGCCTTGGGGTTGTTGCCGCCCGCGCCGTTCACAAGCAGATTCACCTTGCCGAAAGCGTCGTTGACCACTTTTTTCGCGGTCAGCAGCGCGTCCTTGTTCAGCACGTTTGTCTCAATGGCAAGGGCGTTGTCGCCGATGGCGTCGGCAACAGCTTTTGCCGCTTCATAGTTGATGTCCAGCAGCGCAACCTTTGCGCCGCATGCGCCAAGCGCCTTTGCGAATTCGCTGATCAATACGCCGCCCGCGCCGGTCAGCACGGCGACTTTGTCTGACAAATCGGGTTTGAAGGGTAAATTCATTTTTTTCTCTCCTTTAAGATTGATTCGGATTATCGTTGTATTATCTGTTGACGCGGGCGGAGCCGCCGCGCATCAGGTTTTCCACTTCTTTTTTCACCGCGGTGGAGGTGTCGCCGGGGGTGGTCATCGCCAGCGCCCCGTGGGCGATGCCGTAGTTCACGGCTTCCTCCGCTTCACGCCCCGTGATGAGTCCGTAAATGAGCCCGGAGGCAAAGGAATCGCCGCCGCCCACGCGGTCGTAGATCTCAAGCCCCGGAAAAGAGATTCCCTGTGTGATCTTTCCGTCGGCAAACACCATAGCGGACCAGTCGTTCACCGTGGCTGTTTTCACCGTCCGCAGGGTGGTGGCGATCACCTTGAAATTCGGATAGACTTTTGTGACCTCGCCCAGCATTTTTTCGTAACCCGCAAGGTTCAGCGATTTCAGATTTTCGTCGTTGCCCTCGACGTCGAAGCCGAGGCAGGCGGTAAAATCCTCTTCGTTGCCGATCATCACATCCACAAAGGGCGCGATCTTTTTGTTGATCTCCCGCGCCTTTGCCTGCCCGCCGACGGCTTTCCAGAGCGACGGACGGTAATTCAGGTCGTACGATACCACGGTGCCGTATTTCTTTGCCGCTTTTACCGCTTCGATCACGGTTTCGGCGGTGCTGTCGGATAAAGCCGCGAAAATGCCGCCGGTGTGGAACCACTGTACGCCGAGGACGCCGAAAACATAGTCCCAGTCCACGTCGCCGGGCTTCATCTGCGAAACGGCGGTGTTGCCGCGGTCCGAAACGCCGGAGGCGCCCCGAACGCCGAAGCCGCGCTCGGTAAAATTCAGACCGTTGCGAACGGATCTGCCGATACCGTCGTAGGGGACCCAGCGGATCAGCGAAGTATCAACGCCGCCCTGCAGAATCAGGTCTTCGATCAGCCGCCCCACGTCGTTGTCGGCGAAAGCGGTCACAACGGCGGTTTTTAATCCGAAGCAGCGGCGCAGCCCACGCGCCACGTTGTATTCGCCGCCGCCTTCCCACACGCGGAAGCTGCGGGCGTTGCGGACCCGCATGTCGCCGGGATCCAGCCGGAGCATCACTTCGCCAAGCGCCAGCATATTATACTTGCATTCGTTTTCCGGTTTTACTGGTATCATTTTTTTATTCCGCAATGATTCTGAGACGGTTGATCGCTGCGTATGCCTTCGATACAAATTGTTCCATGTTCAGATTGATATACTTGTCGCTGCCCTCGTGTGGGAGGTCCAGCTCCATCATCAGCGTGCCCTCATAGCCCGCTTTGTGGATCAGGTCCGCCGTGTGACGGAAATCGATCTGCCCGTCGAAGGGGATCAGATGGTCGTCGCCGTTATAGCGACCGTGGTTGTCGTGGATGTGTGTGGTCACGCAGCGGTCCGCGAACAGCGGCATGTATTCTCTGCCGTGGGCAAAACAGGCTTCGTGTCCCACGTCCCAGCAAAAGCCCACGTTGGTATCTTTTCCGTAGATCTCAAGGATCGTGGATATGTTGCCCAGCTTCCGCTGATTCTCCACCGCCACGGTCACGCCCCGATCGGCGGCGAATTTCACGATCTTATCAAAGTTTTCAATGCCTGCGTCGGTCACGTGCGGGCACTGGTCTCCGGAGCTTAAATGCATCACAACGATGGGTACTCTGTTTTTTGCCGCCATCGAAACGCAGTCGCACAGCCGTTTTACCAGCGCGTCGGCTTTTTCGGTATGGAACCACAGCTCATTGATCTCGTCCCACGGCGCATGGAGCATTTCGTATTCCAGCCCGAGCGCCCTGCAGCGGCTGCTCATCCATTCAACAAAATCCGCTTCAAAGCCGTCGGTGAAAATGCAATCGAAGCCGGTGTTTTTAACGCAGGTCAAGAACGGATCCACACCGTAGATGACGTCCGGGTTTACGTTAATGCCGATTTTTCGCATGAAATAACCTCCATGAAATTAATTATATAATATTTTATCACTATTTATATATGAAGTCAATGATTTTAGCGCTATAAATCGTTAAAATATCTGCGCGGGAGAAAGAAAAAACCGCAGCTGAAAAACTGCGGTCGACCCTGCGTTGTGTCTTATTTTTTCGCGTTGGCTCTCTGCAGCCAGATCGCGGCGATATCCATTGCGGCGTAAAGGCCCTTTTTTTCGCTTTTTTTCACGATCCGTTCTCTGGGGCGAACGTCCGGGTCGGTGTTCAGAAGCTGCACCAGCACCTTATCCGCCATTTCCACACCGTTCACTTCCTGCGTGGTCGCGATCTGGATCATAATGATAAACGGGTCGTAGCTGTTCCCGTAATAAATCGTTTTGCCGTTACGCACAAGGGGATAGCCCTTGTAGGTCAAGAATTCCTGTTTGTCCGCCATATATGCTCTCTTCCTTCCTTGGTCCGAATCGGGGGCTCAGTTGATGGTTTCAAAGTCGAAGTCGTCGCTTTTTTCAATATACTCCCGCAGCAGAATCTGCAGAAGCTCAAACCGGTCCACCCTGCGGATCAGATTCCTTGCGTTTTTATAAGTGGTGATGTAAGTGGGATCCTCGGAGAGGATATAACCCACGATCTGGCTGATGGGGTTGTATCCTTTTTCATTCAGAGCGTCATAGGTGGTCAGAATAATGTCTCTGATTTCGTCTTCATTCTGATTGCCGATGCTGAATTGTTTCGTCTTGTCGCTCATACTAACACCTCCGATTCTATAATCAAAATCATTATACAGCATTTGTTTGAAAAATACAAGGGTTTTTTGTCTGTTTTTTCAGTCAATATAAAAAAAGAGGAACTTCATACGCGATATGAAGCCCCTTTTGTTTGCGTTTTCTTTATGAAACCGTGTGAACTGTGATCTGCGGATCGGTGATATAAGAAACGTTGCGTTTGCCGCTGCTGTCGGTGCCGATCAGTACCGTGATATTGCCCCACGGCGTTCCCATGGTGCCGCTCACGTGCCTGAGCTCGGGAATTTCCGCAGGCCGGATGATCACGTCTTTATACCCCGGGCGGTCTTCAAACCGGCGGATCCCCAGGATCTCGCTGAAGAAGTATTCGGCAACCGCGCCGAACATGGGATGGCAGCGGGAATGGTCGCCGTCCCATTGCTCCCAGATATTCATTGCGCCGGCCTTTTTCATGTTGTAGAACGAAACTTCGCCTTTGTTGGTGAGCAGGCGGTAGGCAAGCGAGGCGTATCCTTCCCGGAACAGAACGCGGATCAGGATGTCTGTACCGAAAATCCCGGTGTCCAGTGTCCCGAGCTGTTCGTATTTGTTTACAAGGTTCTGCAGCGTCCGCATGTTCCCGAGACCGATATCCATGGCGAAAGCGTCCGCGCCCTGGATCCCGCCGCAGTAGCTCCCGGTGGAGGGATCGTAGAACTCCCGTACGATCGCGTTTTTTACGGCGTCCGCGATGGCGGAGAAGGATTCGGCGTCGTCTTCTTTTTGCAGAATTTTAGCGGTCTTCGCGCACATCTCGGCGCATTTTACGAAGAAGTAACTGTTGACGAAGGGTTCCGGGATCTGAATTTTGTCCGGGGTGCACCAGTCGCCGAGACACCAGCCTTTTTCTTCTTCTCTCGTCACGATGTTGTTGGTGCAGTGCGCAGCCATATAGCCGATATAGGCTTTCATGGAGTTGTAAGAGGTTTTCAGGATTTCAACGTCGTTATAGAACTGATAGTAGCGGAAGGGAACGATCACCGCCGCGCCGCCCCAGCCGCCGGGGCCGCCGCCGCCGCCGAAGAAGGGCGCCGTGTGCTGCACGTGGCCGTTGCGGATATCCTGGCAGTCCCGGATGTCCCGCATCCATTTGCGGTACATATCGCGGGCGTCGTAGATGCTCATAACCGCGCCGCAGGCGAGCTGGCCGTCTCCCGTGTAGCCCAGCCGTTCCCGGTGCGGGCAGTCGGATGGAATGCAGCCGTGGATGTTCGCTTCCTGCGTGTTTGTATACGCCTTGAAAAACCAGTTCAGCGTTTCATCGTCGCTTTTGAATTTGCTCACACGTTTTAAGGGCGTCTGCACCTTCACGAACGTTTTTATCGCGGCGGTGCCGGTCAGTTCAATATAGCGGGATGCGTGCCATAAGAAGTGCGGATACAACTCCTTTTTTGCGAATTCAGGGGTAAAAACGTAGGTGTCGCGCTGGAGGCGCATGTTTCCGCCGGTGTAGTGGAACAAAAGCGCGTTGTTCTCATCCAGAACGTCCGCGTAGCGGAGCGTCGCCACCGAATTGATCGTCGCGTCCGCGTCCCCCACAATAATGGGATAGCCCGAAGCGGTCTCTCCCAGATCATAGAGCTTGCGGTCGCCGCAGCGTTCAATGAGCTTCGGTTCGATCTCGCCGCAAACGGCGTCGGCAGGGAAGTCCGGCTCCATGAAATAGGTATGCGGCAGCGCCGCTTCCGTGGGGGCGTGCCATTTTGCTTCGTCAAGGCCCACGTCGTTCCAGCCGTTGATGTATTTCCTGTAATCGTGATATTCACCATAATAAAGGCTGGATTCCAGCACATGGCTCCGGTGCCAGCGGGTGTTGCCGGCGGCCGACCGGATCACGGAGGTTTTTCCGTCGGCGTCGGTGAGCTCCAGCTTGAAGATCAGGAACTTTTCACCCCACTGCGGCACGTGTTCCGCCGGGTTTTTCGCGTCGCCGTACCAGCCGTTGCCGATATGCGCCGCCATTACGTTTTCTCCCCGACGCAGATACGGCGTCAGATCGTATGTGTAATAATAGATCCGGTGCGACATTGTGTCAAAAATAGGGTAGCTCAGGTTTGACAGATCCCGCTGCTCATAGTCGCTTTTTGCGGGGATCAGCTTGTCTTCCGTTAATAATGCGCCGTTGAAATAGGGCTCAAAATAGCCAAGCGCCGTGATATACAGCTTTGCGCCCGTGATGTTTTCGGCGTTGAACACCGTGCGGGTATAAACGGCTTCCGCTTCTTCCGAGAACAGCAGGCGCTTACAACCGTCAAACACGGTGGACAGTTGTACGTTGAAGCATTCCGTTCCGTTTTCGGAAAACTGCACGCCGTCAACGCAGAAGCCGCCCAGCTCAAATAACGGCAGTTTGTCTGCGGGGATACGCACGCGGATATTGCTCAGATTGTTGGCCTTGCATGCCGAAACCAGCGCTGCGATCTCGGCGGCGCTGACCGTTTCGGAGCTGCAAAGGAAACTGTTTTCGGCAACGTTGTAAGTGAAAGTGTCCAAGAAACAATTCCTCCTTCACACAGATACAAAGGGAAGATTAACCTTCTGTCGTTTTCGGGATCAGGGTAAACGCAAAGGAATATCCTTTTGCGGCGTCCAGTCGATATTCTTTTCTGGTGTCGGGCCCGCAGCTGGAGGAGCCGATGCCGCGGACGAAACCGTCCAGTGAGAGGAACGTGACGGGTTTGTTCGTCAGATCCTCCTGGTGCTGCGCTTTGTCGATCATCTTCTGGGTGAAGTGGTGAACGCTGAACGCAAGGCGGTCTTCTGCGAAGATCTCGAGCGCCTGCCTGTCGCCGCCGGTCAGCCGCAGCCATTTGGTGTCGCAGTGCATACCGCTTTCCTGCGGATAAACATAGGGCTCGAACATATCCGAAACCTTGTCCTCATAGATCCCCACTGGCGACTGGGCGTTGAAATCCGGCATATTCTCCGCGGGGCCGCGACCGTAATAACGCACGTTCTCAAGGTTTTCCGTCAGCTCCAGCGTTACGCCGAAGCGGGGCAGGTCGGTTACGGCGTCCGGATGGGTGGGCAGAAGAGACGCCCGGATCTCCATCGCGCCGAGAGAAGAGATCTCATAGGAGAGCGAGAA
>CACZOP010000101.1 GCA_902782845.1 Oscillospiraceae bacterium
CCGCTTTGCTACGGCTGCAGCCATTATCTGGGGCCGGAACTCGAAGGAGAGCTGCGGGACTGGTACTTCCTCTGCACCGCCGGGATCTATACCGCAAGCGTCATGGTCAACGGGGACGTCGGCGCCTGCCTCGATATCGAGCGCCGCCCCGAAACGATCCAGGGCAATATCCTGCAAACACGGTTTTCCGAGATCTGGCGCAGCCGCTTTGCGGTGTTCCGGCGGGATTTTTCCGACCTGAACGAAACCTGCCGGGCGTGCCCCGACCGCCGCTTCTGCGCCGGGGATTCAAAGCACAGCTGGGATTATGACGCAAACCGGCCGCTGCTGTGCCTGCGCGATACGCTATGGCAGGCAAAGACGACGTAAACAAAAACCGGCGCAATGCAATAAAAAAGCAGCCTGCTTCCCGCGCGTTTGGCGGGACGGTGGGCTGCTCTGTTTATTCGGATATTCTTGTTTTTTTGCGTTATGCGTTCTCTGCAACGGTGACTTCTGTTTCCGTTTCGTTCGCTTCGTCGGCGCCGTCGGGAGCCGTCTGCGGCGGTTCTTCCGATCCGGTTGCTTCCGGTGTTGCCGTGTCGCCGTGAAAGTGGAAACGCCAGAGCGCGATCAGCACAGAGAACAGCACAAACAGCTCGTTGGCCATCCCGGCCCAGGAGCCCTTGACGGCGTTATAGGCGAACCAGCAAACGCACACCACGATGGTGAACAGACGCAGCTTCTGGGTGTCTTTCTGCCAGCTCCCGAGCGTGGCGGCGACGGAAGCGATACAAGGCAGCAGACTGTAGACGTTTTCCCACGTGCAGACGGCGGCGACCGCCGAGGCCGCGACCAATGCGGCGGGAACCCATTTTTTGTCGCACCAGGGTTTGTCGCGCTGCGTAAACACCAGCGCGCGGACGACGTTGATCACGTTCATGATCACGCCGGTCATGGCGCCTAAAAATGCGAAGTGGACGCACCAGAAGGCGGAGCAGAGCAGCATCAGCAGCATGATGGTCCGGTGCTTTTTGAACTGATACATGAGGATAGCGGTGATCATGGCGAGCACGCCGAAAAGCTGCCCCAGAAGGAAGCTGTGGTTGGTGATAAACGCAAGCATGGACGTTGCCTCCGGTTTTTTTCATATTCTAAGCCTTTTAAAAATAAAAATCAATATATATCGAAGATTTTTCCCGCCCGCCGATTGTCCTTTATTGCAAAAACGGGAATGAGGCAAAAAAAATCCCGCCCATCACTGAGCGGGAAATTTTTTGTGTTGTACTGAATTATTCAGCAGCGGTCTCTTCAACAGTTTCCTCAGCAACGGTCTCTTCAACAGTTTCCTCAGCAACGGTCTCTTCAACAGTTTCCTCAGCAACGGTCTCTTCAACAGCCTCGGTCTCTTCGATCACTTCAACAGCAGTGGTCTCTTCGACGGTGGTCTCTTCGGGAGCATCCTTGGAGCAGGCAGCGAAAGCGGCCATAACCAGAACCAGAGAAGCAACGATAGCGATGTACTTTTTCATTTTTGTTTCCTCCATAAATGAATTTGTTTTTTATGTTTTGTTTTCGCACCGGTTTTCCTCCTCGGTGCGACCTAAGAATACGCCTTTTGGAGGGGAAAGTCAACAAAAAAAACAAATTCGTAAGCAGTTCTGTGATTTTGGTCAAATTGCAAACATTCTTTCTGTAAATTTTAGGTAATTTTTTCAAGTCGTTACAAATGGTAACGCGAAATTGTTACAGGCTTGTCATAAATAAGCGGAAAAACTCAGGAATCCTGCGTTTTTATTTGTCGTTCGGGGGATCGACGCAGGATTTCTGCCTTTTTTATAAAAATTTTTTTGTTTTCATGTAAAACAAAAGAATCTTAACGCCCGCCGATCATCCCTCCGGGGCAGGCGTGTGCGGAAACGAAAGCGGCCGCCTGCGCTGCGGCCAAGGCGATTTCCCGCTATCGGGGGCGGGATCCCCGATCCCCGCTCTGCTCCTTTTCCGTGGCCTGGTTGGTCTGAGGCGTTCCTTCCCGCGCCGCGGGGAGATCGGACGGCGAAAAAGCGCCGGGATCCGGAGCCGGGAAATGCCGGATTCGTCCCGGTGAAGCCGGGCGGAATTCCCTCTTCGGATTTAAATGAAAAAAATTTGAAAACAGCAAAAAAAAGTTATAAATAGGGGTTGATTTTTGAAATGAGTTCTATTATAATAATACCACGGTGCGAAATGGTTGCCGAATGGAAGTGAAAAATAGGTAAAATTCCATTAACTGGCGCTAAATGGAGCCGGATGCAGCTGTTTTGCAAAAAAAGTAACGCGGGAGGTGATCTGATTGGCATATTACGGAGAATCGTTTCATTCGCTCGACAGCGCGAAGCGACTGATTATTCCCACCCGTTTCCGGGACGCGCTCGGAAACGAAATCATTGTGTATAAGGCGGATGAGGGGTGCCTGTTCCTGTATGACACCGCCCGTTTCGACGAGATCACCGCAAAGCTGGACTCGTTTACACGCACCGCTTCGGAAAGAGCGAAGCTGCGTCTTTTTTATTCCTGTGTGACGCAGTTGTCGGTGGACCGTACGGGCCGCATCGTTTTGCCGGCGGATTGTCTCGAATATGCCGGCATCACCACCGAGGTCGCGCTGCTGGGCGCGAAGAACCGCATTGAGCTGTGGGACAAAGACGCTTACGTGGCCAACACGGGCGACAAAGACGCTTTGCCTGCTTCCATGTTCCCCGATATGGAATTGTGAGGCGCGAGGAATGGAATTTGAACACAAGTCGGTTTTGCTGGCGGCGTCGGTCGGGGCGCTGAACGTGCAGCCCGGAAAGATTTACGTGGACTGTACCGCCGGCGGCGGCGGGCATACGCAGGCGATATCGGATCGGCTGCTGGGAAGCGGCAGAGTCATTGCCATCGACCGGGATCCGGACGCCGTTGTTTATTTAAGAGAAAAATTCAAACACGATCCGTGTGTAACTGTGGTGCAGGGGAATTATCTCGACGTCCGTCAGATCCTTGCCGCGCAGGGGATCGAGCGCGTATCCGGCGTGCTGGCGGATCTGGGGGTCAGTTCCTTCCAGCTCGATACGGCGGAACGCGGTTTTTCGTTTCATCAGGACGCGCCGCTTGATATGCGGATGAGCAAGAGCGGGCGCAGCGCCTACGACGTGGTGAACGGCTGCACCGAGGCGGAGCTGACCCGTATGATCTTTGCATACGGCGAAGAGAAATTCGCCAAAAGCATCGCCCGCAGGATCTGCGCCGCACGGCAGATAAAGCCCGTGGAAACCACGCTGGAGCTTGCGGAGATCGTGAAAGCGGCGATCCCTGCCCGGGCGCGCCGGGAAGGCGGACATCCTGCCAGACGGACCTTTCAGGCGATCCGGATCGAGGTGAACGGCGAGCTCGAAATGCTCCCGGCTGCCGTGGACGCAATGTTCTCGGTGCTGGAGATCGGCGGCGTGTTGGCGGTGATCACCTTCCATTCGCTGGAGGACCGGGCGGTAAAAACGGAATTCAAACGGTTTGCGGAGGGCTGCACCTGCCCGAAGGATTTTCCGGTTTGCGTGTGCGGTAAAACGCCTGCGGGGCGGATCCTCGGCAGAGCGATCTCGCCGGACGTGTTGGAGCTGGAAGAGAATCCGCGCAGCCGCAGCGCGCGACTGCGGTGTATTGAAAAACTGAAGGATCAGCCGAAGGAGCTCCGGTACTGATCCGGGGGAACGTATAAAAACCGGGAAGAGCTTAAAAATTTTTGGGAGATAAGAGAGATATGGCGGCTCAAAGTGAATACGCGTTTGATATGTTTGAATCGCACGGCTCTGCCGCGCCTGCCCGCAGAGAAGAAAGAAGAGAACCTGCTCCGGCGCAAAAGCCGCTGCGCAGGGTCCCGAAAAAGAGCAGAAAACAGGTGCGTCTGCAGCGGCGGATCACGGCGATTCGCGCGCTCGTTATCGGCCTGTTTGCGGCCGCTGTGCTTACCATGACCTGTTTGCAGCTTTCGGTGGGCGCGAAAAGCTATGAGCTGAAACGGGAGATCGAACAGGCGGAGGTCACCCTGCAGGAGAAGAAAAGCGAAAACGTGCGGCTGAATGCCGCGCTCAACGGGATCACCACGGTCGATAAGATCTGTACCTATGCTACAGACGTGCTTGGCATGACAAAGGCCGAAAGCTATCAGGTGGATTGTATCGATCTTTCAGACGGCGACGTCATCCTCTACGCGGCCGGGAACAGCACGCAGGCCGACGGCGAAAAGTAAGCGAATAGGGTCTTGTTTTTCCGGCGGACGCATAGATATAATAGCGACGGCGCCGAGAATATACCGTGAAACGGAGGGCGGAGTGATCTTGCCCTCTGCTTTAATAAAAATATTAATATAAATAACTATTTTATAATATGGGAAGGCTCGATCTGAGCAAACGGCGCCGGCGGTTTTTGCGGCGCCCGGAGGTATCACGGAGGCGATTATTATGGCAAAGGAGAATTCCGCGGCAATGAAAAGCGGCAGCCGCACTGCGCGGCGCGGCGTAATCATGCTGATCATTGTGGCGATCGTGGCGTTTGGCGCATGTGTGATCCGTATCGCCTATCTGACGCTGATCAAGGGCGAGGAATACCGCGAAAAGGCGGAGGCGCAGCAGCTGATGGTGACCACGGTGAACGCGGACCGCGGCACTATTTATGACGCAAATATGAATATACTGGCGCAGAGCGCGTCGGTGTGGCTGGTATACGTCAATCCGAGCAAGGTGACGGAGGATAACAAAAACGCCGTGCTCAACGTGCTGACCAAATATCTGGAGGTGGACCGGGCGGAGCTTCTGGACCGTCTGGAGGAAAGCGCGGGGAACAATTATCTGAAAATCAAGGGCGGCGTGGAATATAACGTAAAAAACAAGCTGATGGAGCAGGTCGCCGCCGAAAAAATCACCGACGTGGTGTTCGTGGATCCCGATACCAAGCGCTATTATCCCAACGGCAGCCTGGCGTCCACGATCCTGGGCTTTACCGGCAACGACGGCAACGGGCTTTACGGGTTGGAATACAAATACGACGACGTGCTCACCGGCACCAACGGCAGAGTCGTCACCGCGAAAGACGGCGTGCAGTTTGAGCTTGATAACGCCTATGAAGTGACCTACGACGCAAAGCAGGGCGTGAGCCTTGTGCTTACCATCGACACCGAGATCCAGACGATATTGGAGGATGCGCTCGCCACCGCGCTGAAGGAAACGAAGGCGAGAAACGTATACGGCATCGTGATGAACCCGAATACCGGCGCGCTGCTGGCTGTGGCGAACCTGCCCGATTACGATCTGAACGATCCGTATGCCGTGCTTTATCCGCAGCTTGAAAAGTATTTTAAGAAAAAGGGCACCGAGGAACAGAAGCAGGATCCTGTTGCCGCCGCCCGCATCGAGCAGTGGAAAAACAAGTCGGTGGCGGACTTTTATTATCCCGGCTCCGTATACAAGGTCTTTCTTGTGTCCGGCGCGCTGGAGGAAGGGATCATAGATCCGGAAACGACCTATTTCTGCGGCGGCACCATCTCGGTGGGCAGCCGGACCATCAAGGACTTCACCCCCACCGGCCACGGGACGGAAACGCCCGAAAAGCTGCTGGTGAACTCCTGCAATACCTTCTCGGTGCATGTGGGCCAGGAGATGGGCGCGGAGCTGTATTATAAATATTTTCAGGGCTTCGGTTTTACCGAAAGAACCGGCGTGGATCTTTCGGGCGAAAACACGCCGCGTGTGGGCGTGACTTATCACGATCCCGCGGTATCGTTTACGGAATCCGATCTGGCCAGCGCCTCCTTCGGGCAGAGTATCGCCGTGACCCCGCTGCAGGTCGTGACCGCCGTCAGCGCCATTGCAAACGGCGGAAAACTGATGCAGCCTTATGTGGTGGCAAAGCAGATGGATATCAACGGCAAGGTGATCTCCGTGACGGAGCCTGTTGTAAAACGGCAGGTGATCTCCGAAAACACGGCGAAAACTGTGGCGGGCTGGATGGAATCCGTGGTAAACGACGGCACCGGTCAGAACGCTTATGTGGCGGGGTATCACGTGGCCGGTAAAACCGGTACGTCCGAAAAACTCGGCACGGACGAGGCCCTGTATATCGCTTCTTTCGCGGGCTTTGCGCCGCGCAGCGATCCCGAGATCGCCGTGATCATCGTGATCGACGAGCCCCGGGCGGGGAACTACTCCGGCGGTACCATCGCGGCGCCCGTGGGCGGCGACGTGATCGAACGCACGCTCTTGTATCTCGGAACGGAACCGGAGTACTCCGGCGACGATCCCGTGACCATGACCATCGCGACGCCTTCGCTTTCGGGTAAAACGCTGGAGGACGCAAAGGCGGTTTTGGAAAACTACGATTATCAGGTCCGTATCATCGGCGACGGCGAGACGGTGGTTTCGCAAACGCCGGACGCCGGCAGAAAAACGCCCATGGACGGGGTTATGGTGCTCTATACGGAACAGGACGCCGAAAAAGAGAAAACCGTGGTGCCGAGCTTTGCGGGGCTGACGGTGTACCAGGCGACGCAGGTCGCCGTGGCCAACGGCCTGAATATCCGTATTTCCGGTTCCAACGCCAACGAATCGACGGTGCAGGCGTATAAACAGGATCTGCCGGAAGGGTCCGAGGTGGAATACGGCAGCATTGTGAACGTGTCCTTCCGGACGGTCAGCGGGATGTACGATTAACGTCGGGATCCGGAAGCGCTGATCATGAATAAAAAGTATTCTTAACTTTGATATAAAAGATCCGCGAAGACGAAAGCAAAGGATGCGCCGGCGGTCCGGCGGAAATATCGAAAACGGTATGCCGGTGATCTTACATGATGCTTTCGGTTTTGCTGAGAACGGCCGGACTTGTCTGCCGGCAGCCCGATGTTGAGGTTTCGGGCGTAACGGATGCGCTGTCCTGCGTGAAGAAGGATTCGGTTTTTGTCTGTATCTGCGGCGCGCGGTTCGACGGACACGTTTTTGCCGCGGAAGCAGAGCGGAAGGGCGCCGTCGCAGTGATCGCGCAGACGCCGACGTCGGCGGCGCATTGTTACTGCGTCCCCGACAGCCGCCGGGCGTTCAGCCTGTTGGCCGCGGCGTTTTACGGACGACCGCACGAAAGGCTCCGGCTGATCGGGATCACGGGGACCAACGGAAAAACCACCACCGCATTTTATCTGCGCGCCATGCTGGAGGCGGCGGGAGAACGCTGCGCCATGCTGGGAACGCTTGGGACCTCCGTGGACGGAAAAACGGTTGAAACCGGCTACACCACCCCGAAAAGCGATATGTTTTTTGCGGCGCTGCAGAAGGCGGCCGACAGGGGCTGCGGCTGGGCGGTCGCGGAGATCTCCTCGCAGGCGCTGGCGCAGAAACGGGTTGACGGCGCGGAATTCCGCCTGGGGATCGTGACGAACGTGGGCAGGGACCATCTGGATTATCACGGGACTGCGGAGGCGCTGGCTGCCGCGAAAGCGCGGCTGTGCCTGCTTAGCAGAACCGTTCTGCTCAACGCGGACGACCGAAGCGCCCCGGTGTTTTACGAAGCAGCGGAAAGAGCGGGCGCAGAGATATACGACTATTCCTGCGATCCGTTTATTCCGGCAAAGAAAAACCGCTTTTATGCGAGGAACGTCGGCGGCAGGGCGCAGGGCGCCGATCTGACGCTTTGCTGCGGCGCACAAGCTTATCCTGCAAGGATCAACGCGCCCGGACGCTTCAGTGTATATAATGCGCTTGCGGCTTTTTCCGCCGCCGTGCTCTGCGGCGTTTCGCCTGCGCTTGCCGCGGAAACCGTAAAAAGCCTGCCGCAGGCGCCGGGCAGAGCGCAGACGGTGCTGCTGCACGGGATCCGCGTTTGTGTGGATTACGCGCATACGCCGGACGCGCTGCTTGCGATTTTGCGGGCGCTGCAGACGGACGGGAAAAAACCGATCGCGGTCTTCGGCTGCGGCGGCGACAGGGATCGCGGAAAGCGTCCGCTGATGGGGAGGATTGCGGCGGAGAACGCTGCTGTTGTGATCCTGACCTCCGACAATCCGCGGGGGGAGGATCCGGAGCGCATCATATCGGAGATCGCCGGGGGGATCCCGGCGGGAACGCGGGTCTTCCGGGAACCGGACCGGCGCGCCGCCATCGGGCTTGCGCTGGAGCTGGCAAGTCCCGGCGACACGGTGCTGATCGCGGGGAAGGGCCATGAGACCAGCCAGATCATCGGAGAAGAAAAGCTTCCTTTTTCGGATATGGAAGAGGTTATGCAAAGATGCCGCCGGGAAGAGGACGGCAATAAACAAAGACGAATACTAAAAACGGAAGGATGAAGAGTTATGAATTTCGGGGGTATGATATTGCTGGCTGCGGGACTTGGTTTTCTGGTGGCGTTCATTCTGGGCTTTGCGGTGATCCCATGGCTCAGGAAGCTCCACTTCGGACAAACCATTCTGGATATCGGTCCGAGCTGGCATAAGAAAAAACAGGGAACGCCCACCATGGGCGGCATACTGATATTTGCCGGCTTTGCCGTGAGCTTCGCGGCGGTTTTCATTACGGATAAGCTCACCGGAAAAAACCTGTTCACAGCGGACGCGGACGCCGCCACCATGTATACGAAGATCTTCTCCGGTATACTCATGGCGATCGCCTTCGGCCTGATCGGTTTTATCGACGATTATATCAAGGTGGTCAAAAAGCGCAATCTGGGTCTGACGGAATTCCAGAAGACTTGCCTGCAGCTTCTGGTGATCTTTGCGTTTCTGTTCACCTATCAGAAATTTGTGGGAACGCAGATGTGGATCCCTTATTACGGAAAGCTGGAGGGCCCTCTTGCGACAGCGCTGTTCTGGGTCGTCGGGATCCCGGCGATCTACTGCACCGTGAACGCGGTCAATTTCCTCGACGGTGTGGACGGGCTCTGCGCCAGCGTGACCGCCGTAGTCTGCCTTGGCTTCGCGGCGTGCGCGTATCTGCTGCATATGCAGGGCGTGAGCATACTGACGGTCTGTCTCTTCGGGGCGCTGCTGGGCTACCTGATCTGGAACTGGAATCCCTCGAAGGTGATGATGGGGGATCTCGGCTCCCTGTTCCTCGGCGGTATGGTCTGCGCCTTTGCCTACGCGGTGGAAGCGCCGTGGCTCATTCTGCTCATCGGCATCATTTACGTGGCGGAATTCGGCTCCGATATTCTGCAGATCGCGTATATTAAAACGCATAACGGTAAAAAACTATTCCGGATGGCGCCCATTCACCATCATTACGAAATGGGCGGATGGAGTGAAAAACGCCTTTGCGTGGTGTTCAGCCTGGTAACGCTGCTCGGCTGCGCCGCCGCGGTTGCGCTGACTGTTTTCGGCAGACCGCAGTAAATAAAAACAGCGTTTATTGTCCACTGTAAGCAAAATCCTTTTACAGGGCCGAAAGATCAAAAAAGAGGGGGATTGCCCGAATGATAAAGAAACTGAATCTCAGGGAATATGTGAAGCAAAAAGGCGGCCTCTGGGCAACGGGCAGCATTGATGTAATGTTTTTTGCTTTCCTCCTGCTGATCGTCGTGATCGGTTTGGTCATGTTATATTCCGCAAGCTACGTTTACTCCTATTATCAGTTCAACGATTCCGGCGTCTACTTCAGAAAGCAGCTCCGGAACGCGCTGATCGGCCTGGTGCTGATGCTGGTGGTCTCCCGTGTCAATTATCGTATTTTTGAGGATATCGGCGCGCTCGGCGGCACGGCGCTGGCGTGGCTGCTGCTGCTCATCGCCCGCATCATGCCCGCGCACAACGGCACGCACCGGCATATCTATATCACCGAGACGCTGCAGTTCCAGCCCTCGGACCTTGCGAAATTCACGTTGATTTTAACGCTCGCGGCTTTGCTGACAAAATACCACAGCCGTATTGTAAGCAAAAAACCTTTACAGTCTCCGCTGTTGGCGGCACGGATCAATCACGCTGTCGGCAGGCCGTTTTTCAACGACAGTCTGCCGCCGATCCTGATCTGCGGCGTCGTGATCGCCGTCTACGCAGGGCTTGTATTGCTCGGCAGCCACCTGTCCGGTACGATCCTGATCCTCTGCATCGGGGTCACGATGCTGTTCCTCGGCGAGGTGCGGGGCAAATGGTTCGTTTGCGGCGGCGTCGCAGCGGTTGCCGCTTTTCTGATCGCGATCAAAACCAATTTGCTCAAATCGTATATGAGCGAGCGGATCCAGGCGTTTGTCGATAAGGATTTCGAGCCTCTCGGCGCGCGCTGGCAGATCAATCAGGCGCTTTATGCCATCGGCTCGGGCGGTCTGTTCGGCAAGGGGCTCGGTAATTCCACCATGAAGCACCTCTACGTTTCCGAACCGCAGAACGATATGATCTTCTCCATCGTTGTGGAGGAGCTGGGGCTGGTAGGCGCCGCCCTGATTCTTGTTGTTTTCGCTTTGCTGATCTGGCGCGGCGTTGTCGTCGGGATCAATTGCCCCCACCGCTACGGCGCGCTCCTTGCGATGGGCTTTGTGTTCCAGCTCGGGATCCAGGTGGTGCTGAACATCCTCGTTGCCACCGATACCGTGCCCAACACCGGTATTTCGCTGCCGTTTTTCAGCTACGGCGGAACGGCCATTATCGTGATGCTGGTGCAGATGGGCGTTGTTCTGGGCGTTTCGAGGGACGCGAGAATCAGGAGGCGATGAAAGAATGAAGGCTTTGTTTGCCGCCGGCGGCACGGGCGGTCACGTGAATCCCGCTTTATCGGCCGCGGAAGAACTCCGGCGCCGTTTTCCGGACGCGGAGATCCTTTTTGTGGGCACAAAAGACAAAATGGAGGCGACGCTGGTCCCCAAGGCGGGCTTCGATTTCCGCAGCATCGACATCACCGGCTTCGAGCGGTCGTTCGCGCCGGCGGATATCGTCAGCAATCTCGGCACCCTGCGCCGGCTGCTGTTTGTTACCGGGCAATGTAAAAAAATCATCCGGGAGTTTCAGCCGGACGTGGCGGTGGGCTTCGGCGGTTACGTCAGCGGCCCCGTGATCCGCACCGCGCATATGATGGGGATCAAAACCGCGATCCACGAACAGAATTCTTTTCCCGGCAAAACAAACATCGCGCTTTCAAAATACGCGGACGCGGTGATGCTCACCGATCTGCGGGCGGAAAAATACATGAAAAGCGGCGTGAAGCCCGTGCAGACGGGCTTGCCGGTCCGGGAGGAGATCCTGCGCTGCACGCGGGAAGAGGCGAGAGCGGCCCTGCATATCCCGGCGGAGACGCCTGTGGTGCTTTCCACCGGCGGCAGCCTCGGAGCGGAGAGCGTCAACCGGACCATGTGCGAGATCTTCCCCCGGTTTGCGGATCGGGATATCTGCTTTATCCACGGCTACGGCAGAATGGGCAGCTTCGTACCGGAGTTGCTGAAGGAAAAGGGGCTCAGGCCGGACGGCGAAAAGCTGCGGATAAGCGAGTATATTTATAACATGGCTGAGTGTATGGCGGCGGCGGATCTTGTGATCAGCCGTGCCGGGGCAAGCTCCATCGCGGAGATCCAGGCGATGGGAAAAGCTGCCGTGCTGATCCCGTATCCCTATGCCGCGGAAAATCACCAGTATTATAACGCCAAAGCGCTGGAAGAAAACCACGCGGCGTTTCTGATAGAACAGAAGGATCTGACGCCGGAAAAGCTTGAAGCTTTGATCGGCAGGCTGCTTACGGAGCCGGAGACCTTCAGGAAAATCGGGCGGAACGCCCGTAATATGGCGGTTTTGGACGCCAAAGAAAAAATCTGCGATCAGATCGTTGCGCTGGCCACCGCCTGAGGCGGGGAACCCGGACGCCGCGTCACGTTTTCCGCTCGTTTTCATAGGATACAACGTAGAAACCTGTGAAAAGGAGCGTGATGCGAATGAAAAAATTCCTGGTGAGCGGCGGCGTCCCGCTTTACGGCAGCGTTCGGGCGCAGGGCGCGAAAAACAGCGCGCTGCCGATTCTTGCGGCTTCGGTGCTCTCCGGCGGCGTTGTGCGGGTGCACAATTGTCCCCGGCTATCCGACGTGGACGCGACTTTGCGGATCTTAGAGCATCTCGGCTGTAAAACAGAACGGGTCGGCGACACGGTACGGGTGGATGCTTCCGCCGCTTCCGGCAGCGAGATCCCCGACGCGCTCATGCGCGAAATGCGATCTTCCGTTGTGTTCCTGGGGGCGGTGCTGGCAAAAACCGGCAGCGTGCGGCTGAGCAATCCCGGCGGCTGTGAGATCGGGCTCAGACCCATCGACCTCCATCTGGACGCCATGCAGAAGCTGGGCGCTTCGGTTTACGACGAGGCGGGACGGATCGAGTGCGCGGCGCCCCGGGGATTAAAAGGCGCGAGGATTACATTGTCGTTTCCGAGCGTGGGCGCCACGGAAAATATCATGATCGCGGCCGCCGTCGCGGAAGGGGAGACCCTGATCGTCAACGCGGCGCGGGAACCGGAAATCAGCGACCTTGCCGATTTTTTAAACGGCATGGGGGCGAAGATCGCCGGGGCGGGCGAAGGCGTCGTCCGGATCATGGGCGTAAAACGGCTGCATCCCACGGAGCATACGGTGATCCCCGACCGCATTGCGGCGGCAACGCTGTTGGCGGCTGCGGCAATCACAAAAGGCGAAATCACGCTGCATCGGGTGATCCCGGCGCATCTGGAGCCCGTGCTGACGGTGTTCCGCCAATGCGGCTGCGAGATCGGGATCCGCGGCGACAGTATCACGCTCAGCGCGCCTGCGAGGCTCAGAAGCGTGAAAACCGTGCGGACCATGCCGTATCCCGGTTTCCCCACGGATTTTCAGGCGCCGGTCACAGCTCTGCTTTCAACTGCGGCGGGAACCAGCGTAGTGATCGAAACCATATTCGAAAGCCGATTTAAGTATATCGGCGAGCTGATCCGCTTCGGGGCGAAGATCCGGGTGGACGGACGGATGGCGGTGATCACCGGCGTTGACCGGCTGGTGGCCGCAAAGGCGGATACCCCCGATCTGCGGGGCGGCGCGGCGTTGGTTCTGGCGGCGCTCTGCGCGGAAGGCGAAAGCGAGATCCGCGGGATCCATCATATTGAGCGGGGATACGAGGCGCCGGACGCAACGCTCCGTGAACTGCATGCGGACGTAAGATGCGCGGAGGCGGACGCATAAACACAGGAAAACCGTTCCTGGAAAATAATAAGGGCGGTTTCTCATATCGAAATGAAAGCGAAAGGGAGGGCAAAAACATTGCAAAACGGAAAAACGCCGGGGAATCGCACGGCGGAAAAGAATGAGACAAAAGGCGTGATCAGACCCTTTCGCGAAGTGTCGGAACAGGGAAAGAAAGGCGCGGGAACAAAGAACGACCGGCTGAAGCAATCGAAAAACGGCCGGATCAAAAAAACGCGCCGGAAGGAAAGCTTTTTTATGGGGATCGCCGTGATCCTACTGCTGGCGCTTGCCGTTATGTGCCTGCTGCTCTTTTTTAAGGTGCAGGATATTTCCGTGGTGGATTCCGCGCAGCAGCGTTACACCGACGAGGAGCTGATCGCCGCGTCCGGGATCGAGATCGGAAACAGTATGCTCTGGCTGAAGGAAGAGGCGGCGGCGGAGCGGATGGTGACCGTGCTCCCGTATCTCGCGCAGGCGCAGGTAAAGAAAAAGTATCCCACCAAAGTGGAGATCACCGTGACCTACGCGCGCCCCGCCATGGCGGTCAAAGCCGACGCCGGGTATATCCTTCTGAGCGCGGACGGCAAGGTGCTGCAAACGGGCGTGACCGTGTTGTCCGACTATGTGGCGGAACTGCAGGGCGCCGAGGTAGCGGACGCGACCCCGGGGAAGGACGTTGTGTTTAAGGACGCTGGCAAGTTCATGCAGGTCACGACGCTTGCCAGAGCGTTTGCCGACGCGGGCTATCTGAACGTGACGGTTTACGACGTGAGCGACCTGCAGAATATTACGGTGGAAGTGGAATACAAGGTAGACGTAAAGCTCGGCAATATCGGCAAGGTGGAAGGGAAGCTCGCATTCGGCAAGGAAGTGATCGCGCGCAGCCTTGCCGACGCAAAACACTCTTCTTCCAAGATCGTGGTGGACCTTACCACCGAGAACGCGGCTTACGTGCGAAGCCAGGCGGATATCGACGCCGCCGAAGAAGCGAGACAGTCGATCGCCGCATCCGAGGAGGAAACCACCGCTGCGGAAGCGGAGGAAGGGGACGACTGGTTCGACGAAGCCGACGAAGCCGAATAACCAAAACAACAACAGAGGTTTTTCTCATAGCAGATCCTTTTTTCACAGACGCCTGTCGCCTTTGATAGCGGCGGGCGTTTGTGCTTTGTGAAAAAAGACGGGTTTTTGCGGTTTTTTTTGACAAAAACCATTGAAAAAGAATAAGAAAACCGTTTATAGAAAAAAAGATTATAATTTTTATATATTTTTCTTGAATTTTGGATATAAGTATGGTAGTATAGAATAAATTATGCGGACATAGCTTATTTTTTTCTTATAATTCAGGAGGTTGAAAGATATGGGTTTTGAAATGTCTACGGAATACGATCTTGTTACGCAGATCAAAGTGGTCGGCGTCGGCGGCGGCGGGGGGAACGCCGTGAACCGCATGGTGGAAGCCAACGTTCAGGGTGTGGAATTCATCGCCGTGAACACCGACAAACAGGTTCTGCTGAATTCAAAAGCGAACACGAAAATCCAGATCGGCGAAAAAGCCACGCAGGGGCAGGGCGCAGGTTCCAAGCCCGACATCGGCAAACGCGCGGCTGAAGAAAGCATGGAAGCGCTCAACGAAGCGCTTGCCGCCACCGACATGGTCTTTATCACGGCCGGTATGGGCGGCGGAACAGGCACGGGCGCGGCGCCGATCATTGCCCAGCTCGCCAAGGATAAGGGAATTTTAACGGTGGGTATCGTTACCAAGCCCTTCGAGTTCGAAGGCCGCCGCAGGATGCAGCAGGCGGAAGCCGGCATCGCGGAGCTGGCGCAGCACGTCGACAGCCTCATCGTGATCCCCAACGAGCGTCTGAAGCTGGTGTCCGATCAGAAGATCACCCTGCTCAACGCGTTCTCGGTTGCCGACGACGTGCTTCGTCAGGGCGTAAAGAGCATCGCCGAGCTGATCAAGATCCCCGGCATCATCAATCTGGATTTCGCGGACGTAACGTCCGTAATGAAAGACGCCGGCCACGCGCACATGGGCGTCGGCAGAGCGCAGGGCAAAGAAAAGGCGGAGAATGCGGCGCACGCTGCCATCTCCAGCCCGCTGCTTGAAACCACCATTCAGGGCGCCAAGGGCGTGATCATCCTGATTTCCGCTTCCGACGATATCTCGCTGGACGACGTGGACGTTGCCGCTACCATCGTGAAGGAAGCCGCCGACGAAGACGCGAACATCATCTTCGGCGTATCCACCGACAAATCGCTTGATGACGAGATGATCGTTACCGTGATCGCCACAGGCTTTGGCAACAACGACAATACCGCTCCGGCGGAAGAGCCGAAAAAGGCCGCGGCTTCTGCCGCTCCCGCAGCAGCCGCCGCGGAAGCAGCGCCTGTCGTCACTGCGCCTCCCGCAGAGGAAGACACTTCGCTCGACGACGACGTGATCGACATTTTCAATATGTTTAAGAACAAGAACTGAATGCGGTGAAAGGGGCGGGCTCGTTTGAGTCTGCCCCTGTTTTTATTTCAGCGCATAGAAAGGATAAAATAAGAGCAATGGCTGACAACAATAAAAAAATGGTGGATTCCATCACCGCGATGGAAACGGATTTCGCAAAATGGTATACCGACGTGGTGCTGCGGGCGGAGTTGGTGGATTATTCCAGCGTGAAGGGCTGCATGATCATCCGACCCTACGGCTACGCCATCTGGGAACTGATCCAGCAGCAGATGGACGCGCGCTTTAAGGCGCTGGGCCACGAAAACGTATATATGCCCCTGTTTATCCCCGAGAGCCTGCTGCAGAAAGAGAAGGATCACGTGGAGGGATTCGCGCCGGAGGTTGCGTGGGTGACCCACGGCGGCAGCGAAGCGCTGCCCGAGCGCCTTTGCGTGCGCCCCACGTCCGAAACGCTGTTCTGTGAGCACTACGCAAATTCCGTCCATTCCTACCGGGAACTGCCGAAGCTCTATAACCAGTGGTGCAGCGTGGTGCGTTGGGAGAAAACCACCCGGCCTTTCCTCCGTACCCGGGAATTCCTGTGGCAGGAGGGCCACACCGTGCACGCCACCGCGGAGGAAGCGATCAAAGAAACGGAAACCATGCTGAACGTCTACGCGGATTTCTGCAGGGACGTGCTGAATATGCCGGTCATCAAGGGCAGAAAGACCGAGAGCGACAAGTTTGCCGGAGCGGTGGCCACCTACGCCATCGAGGCCCTGATGCACGACGGCAAAGCGCTGCAGGCGGGCACCTCCCACTATTTCGGCGACGGTTTTGCCCGCGCCTTCGATATGACCTTTACGGACAAAGAAAACAAGCTGCAGTATATGCACCAGACCTCCTGGGGCACCACAACCCGTCTCATCGGCGCCATTATTATGTCCCACGGCGACAACAACGGCCTTGTGCTGCCGCCGAAGGTGGCTCCCACACAGGTGATCGTGATTCCCATTGCCGCGCACAAGCCCGGCGTGAACGAAAAGGCGCAGGAACTTGTTGACCGCCTGAAGAATACCTTCCGCGTGAAGGCGGATTTCAGCGACAACTCCGCCGGCTGGAAGTTCGCGGAATACGAGATGAAGGGCGTGCCGCTGCGGCTGGAGATCGGCCCCAAGGATATCGAGAAGAACCAGTGTGTGCTGGTGCGCCGCGACAACCGGCAGAAATACTTCGTGTCGCTGGACGATCTGGAGGCCGAGATCGCAAAGCTGCTCGACGAACTGGGCGAAGCCCTTTACGCCAAAGCCGCCGAAAATATCGAAAACCGGACCTATCGCTGCACGAGCATAGACGAGATCAAAGACGCGCTGGCAGCTCACGGCGACGGCTTCGTGAAGGCCATGTGGTGCGGCGAAGAGGAATGTGAAGATAAGGTGAAGGAGCTTACAGGCGTCGGTTCCCGCTGCATTCCCTTCGAGCAGGAGCAGCTGTCCGACGTGTGCGTCTGCTGCGGCAAGCCGGCGAAGCACATGGTCGTCTGGGGCAACGCGTATTAAGTTGACTGTCGACTATAAAAACAAGGGGGAAGTATTATGAAGATTGTATTGGTAGGCGCCGGTTCCATCGGCGGGACCACCGCTGTGATGCTCAAGGAGCACGGCGTGGATATCGACATTGTGGAAGCGAACGCCGAACGGGCGGAGGTCATCCGCACGCAGGGCTTGCGGCTCACGGGGGCATTGGGCGACCACTGCGAAAAATTCAAGGTGTATAATTCCACCGACGAGATCACAGAAACCTATGATGTGTGCGTGATCGCCACCAAATATTTTGCGCTCCAGGCGGTGGCGAAGGCGATGCTGCCTCACGTGGATCCCAACGGCCTCTTCGTTTCGATGCAGAACGGGATCTGCACCGAGCTGCTCAGCGACGTGGTGGGGAAGGACCGCGCCGTCGGCTGCATGATCGGCTTCGGCGCCACCTTAAAGCCCGACGGCAGCGTGAACGTCACGAGCAAAGGCGAATTGATGCTGGGCCGTGTGATCGGCGTGATCGACGACCGCCTGAAAGCGCTGGTGAAGGTGTATAACTATCTTCTGCCCACCAAGGCGGTGGATAACATCGAAGCCTGCCTGTATTCCAAGCTGATCGTGAATTCCTGCATCAATTCCATCGCGCCCCTCACAGGCGAGACCGTTGGCAAAATGCTGGAATCCAAAAAGGCAAAGCTCATTTTCCTTGAGATCGCCCGCGAGGGCATCCTTGTCGCCAGAAAGCTGGGGCTGCACGTGCCGCCCTACGCCAAGGTGCTCAACTATAATCTGCTGCTGCTGAGTAACGGCCAGTGGTTCAAAAACATCTGCTGCCTTGTTGTAAACGTGGTGGGCAGCAAGTTCGGCGACGTGCGTCCTTCCACACTGCAGAGCCTTGACCGCGGCGAGAAAACCGAGATCGATATTTTCAACGGTTACATCGTCCGCAAGGGCAGGGAAGCGGGCGTTCCCACGCCGGTGAATCAGCAGATCTATGATTTTATCAAGAAGATCGAAGCGGGGGAAGAAAAATCCTGCCTTGAGAATCTGGAACGGATTCAACTGTAAACGTATCCGCGCAAACGCGGCGAGGTCCGGCGATCCCGGATTTCGCCGTTTTTTTTATCTTTTTAAAGAAAACATGAATAAAAATCGACAAAAAATGCATGAAAAATGTAAATAATTGAATAAAATTGAAAAAAATACTTGTATGCTCTTGCGCTTTGCCGCGTTAATGTGCTATACTGTTAGCAATTTATTTCTTTCCGTTCCAACGGAAAAAGGGGGAGTTCGTTATGACTTCGGAGATTGTTGTATTCATTATCTACCTTGCCTTTATGATCGGCATCGGCGTGTTCTTTTTCATTAAACAGAAAAAGGGCAGCGAGAAGTCCTATTTCTTAGGCGACCGCAAAATGGGCGCGTGGGTCACCGCCCTTTCCGCCGGCGCATCAGATATGAGCGCATGGGTGCTGATGGGCCTGCCCACCTCCATTTATGCTTTGGGAATGGGCCAGATGTGGGTGCCGATCGGTCTGGCGCTGGGCTACACCCTGAGCTGGATCCTCGAAGCGCCGCGCCTGCGGAAATTCTCAATTGTGGCGAACGACAGCATCACGATCCCGCAGTATCTCACCAACCGCTTTTTGTCGGGTTCCAAAGCGCTGCAGATCGTTTGCGCCGCAGTGTTCCTGATCGCCTATACCGTGTATGCCGCCTCCAGCATCAAGGCCTGCGGCATCCTCTTCAACAAGGTCATCGGCTGGGACACCCAGACCGCCATGTATGTGGGCGCGCTGATCATTGTGGGTTATACCTTCCTCGGCGGCTTTTCCGCCGTGTGCTGGACGGACTTCTTCCAGGGAATGCTGATCCTCGGCGCTATGCTCATCGCCCCGATCTTTGCTGTTTCCGCCATGGATATCAATAACTTCGGCGCGCTGATGCGGGAATCCACCGCGGATGTGCCCGGCTTCTGGAATATGTTCTCCAGCTGGAAGGATATCGTTTCGGGTCTTGCGTGGGGCTTCGGTTACTTTGGTATGCCCCACATCATCATCCGCTTTATGTCTCTGAAATCTCAGAGAGAACTGAAAAAGTCCCGGGTGATCGGTATTTCGTGGACGGCGCTGATCCTTATCTTCGCCGCTGTGATCGGCGTGGTCGGCCGGCTTTTCCTCAAGGGCGACCAGACCTTTACGGACGATATCGTGAACAACGAGCTTGTGTTTATCGAGATGGTGCGCGAGATCTTCAAGGCCGTTCCCATCGTGATCGGTATTCTGCTGGCGGCAGTGCTGGCGGCTTCCATGAGCACGGCGGACAGCCAGCTGCTGGCGGCCAGCTCCTCCTTCTCGGCGGACGTGTATCAGCCCGTGTTCCGCAAGAACAAGGCCAGCGGCAAAGAAATGCTGTGGGTCGGCCGCTTTGTGGTGCTTGTTGTCGCGGCTGTGGCGCTGCTGCTCGCTTCCAGCCCCAACGCCGGTTCCATTATGAACCTGGTGAGCAACGCATGGGGCGTGTTCGGCGCGGCCTTCGGCCCCACCATCATCCTCTCGCTGTTCTGGAAGCGCTTTAATTTCCCGGGCGCCATCGCCGGTATCGTCGGCGGCGCGGTGGTGGATATCTGCTGGATCATTTTCCTGTCCGGCACCGGCGTGTATGAGCTTTTCCCGGGCTTCATCTGCGGCCTGATTCTTGCCGTCATTGTAACGCTCTGCACCAAGGCGCCCTCCGAAGAAGTGACGGCGCTCTTCGACAAAGCCATGGTCTATACCGACGCGGATGCGGAATAAAGCAAACGAACATCGTATAAATAAACCGGTGAGGCATATCTGCGCTTCACCGGTTTTCCTCTTTTTATTCTGTTTTTGTCGGATTTTATTTTCCGCCGCCGGGGGTGGATTTAAGGGTCACGTCGTGGTAGCCGCCCTCCACGATGCTGGTGGCGGAAACCAGCGTGAGCTTTGCTTTTTCGTGCAGCTCGGGGATCGAAAGCACGCCGCAGTTACACATGGTGGATTTCACCTTGTAGAGGCTCTTTTCCACGTTATCCTGCAAAGAACCGGCGTAGGTGACGTAGGAATCCACGCCCTCCTCAAAGCTCAGCTTCGCGCCGCCGCCGAGATCATACCGCTGCCAGTTGCGGGCGCGGTTGGAGCCCTCGCCCCAATATTCCTTCACGTAGGCGCCGTTCACCATCAGTTTTTCGGTGGGGCTTTCGTCGAACCGGGCGAAATAGCGGCCCAGCATCACGAAATCCGCGCCCATGGCAAGGGCAAGGGTGATGTGATAGTCGTGCACGATGCCGCCGTCGGAACACACGGGCACGTAGATCCCGGTTTTCTCATAATACTCGTTGCGGGCGTTCACCACGTCGATGAGTGCGGTGGCCTGTCCGCGGCCGATGCCCTTGGTCTCACGGGTGATGCAGATGGAGCCGCCGCCGATGTCAACCTTCACAAAGTCGGCGCCCGCCTCTGCAAGGAACAAGAAGCCGTCTTTATCCACCACGTTGCCTGCGCCCACCTTCACACTGTCGCCGTAGCGTTCGCGGATAAAATCAATGGTGTTTTTCTGCCAAACGGAATAGCCCTCGCTGGAGTCGATGCACAGCACGTCCGCGCCCGCATCCACCAGCGCCGGTACCCGCTCGGCAAAGTCGCGGGTGTTGATACCGGCGCCCGTCATAAAGCGCTTTTCGGCGTCCAGCAATTCGTTCGGATTATCCTTGTGGCTGTCGTAGTCCTTGCGGAAAACGAAATACATAAGATTGTCGTTTTCATCCACGATGGGCAAAGAATTGAGCTTGTGGTCCCAGATGATGTCGTTGGCCTCTTTTAAGGAGGTCCCCGCCGGGGCTGTTACCAGCTTCTCCCGGGGCGTCATAAAGCTTGCTACCTTTTCGCTCATGTCCATGCGGCTGACTCTGTAGTCCCGGCTGGTAACGATGCCCAGCAGCTTGCCGTTGGAGCTGCCGTCGGCGGTGATGGCAATTGTGGAAAAGCCGTTTTTCTCTTTCAGCGCCACCACGTCAGCCAGCGTGTTTTCTGGCGTTAAATTGGAGGCGCTCACCACAAAGCCCGCCTTGTGGCTCTTTACCCGCGCCACCATCTTCGCTTCGTTTTCAATGCTCTGGGAACCGTAAATGAAGCTCATGCCGCCTTCTTTTGCAAGGGCGATGGCAAGCGTGTCGTTCGAAACGGACTGCATGATGGCGGAAACCATGGGAATGTTCAGGGTGATGGGGGGCGCTTCGCCCTTTCTGAATTTAACCAACGGCGTTTTCAAAGAGACGTTGGCGGGAATACAGTTCTCATCCGTATAGCCCGGGATCAGAAGATATTCGCTGAAGGTGTGGGAGGGCTCCGAAAAATAGTAGGCCATGATCTCACCTTGTGCGCGGACGGCGAAAACGCCGACGGACGCAGTCCTTTCCTTGTTTTTCTTTATTACTTTTCATCATAACATAATCTTGCGGTGCTGTCAATTTTTTTGGAGAAAAAAGACGGCGCTTTCACCGGAGAAAAAAGAAGGCGCCTTCGCCTGCTTTCATCTGCCTTCGC
>CACZOP010000102.1 GCA_902782845.1 Oscillospiraceae bacterium
AGGCTGTCCGGGAACGTCGCTTCCGTGAGACCCGCGCAGCCGGAAAAAGCGGAGTTCCCGATACTCGTCAAACCTTCGGGAAGCAGCGCAGCCGTAAGGCCGGCACAGTTGGCAAAGGCAGAAGCGCCTATCGCCGTCAGACCCGCCGGGAACGTTACATCCGTGAGGCCCGCGCAGTTTGAAAAAGCGGAATCCCCTATGGTCTTCAGATTCGCGGGGAGCGTCACTTCCGTCAGCCCCGCGCAGTTTAAGAAAGCGGAAGTCCCGATCCCCGTCAGGCTTTCGGGAAGCGTCAGCTCCGTCAGCCCTCCGCAATCGCTGAAGGCGGCGTCTCCGATCGTTGCCACACCGTTAGAAATCACAACGCCGGTAAGTCCGGTACATCCGGAAAACACGCCTGCGCCCATCGTATTCACACTGCCCGGGATCGTCACGCCCGTCAGCCCCGTGCATTTATAAAACGCTTTTTGCCCGATGGTCGTTACACCGTCCGGGATCGTAAGCGACGCAAGGCTGCCGCAGTTGGAAAACGCGAATTCGCCGATATTCGTCGCGTTCTTCGAAATCGTTACGCCCGTCAGCCCCGAACAAGCGTAAAACGCATAGGCGCCGATATTCGTTACGCTGTTGGGGATCACAATGCTTGTAAGGCCGCCGCAGCCGTAAAACGCATAATTCCCGATGCTCTTCACGCTGTTCGGAATGATCGCGAAAGAAAGATTGCCGCAGCTGCGGAACGCGTAATTTCCGATGCTTGTCGCGCCGGTCTCGATCACAACCACACGGATATCGTTGAGATTTTTGCTCCACGGCAAAGCGCTTGTGCTGCTGTAATTATACATACTGCCGGAGCCCATGATGCGAAGAAATCCGTTTTCATCCAGATCCCACAACAGATCGTCGCCGCAGGCATAGGGATTTTTCTCCCACCGCGCATACAGCGTAACGGAAGAAAACCTCCTGAATACGGTGCTGCTCAGAATCCGGTTGCCGCCGGAGGACGACGTATACCAGCCGAGGAACAGATGCCCGCCCCGTTTGGGCGTCGGCAGTTCTCCGTATTCCCTGCCGAAATCCACCGTTTGATCGGGAAGCTCGCCCAAACCGCCGTATACGTTAAAATGAACCGTGTACTTTTCACGGGGCACGCTGTTGTCTTTCCAGATCGCGTACAGCTTTACGGACGCCCCGTACTCGGTCGTCAGGTTCGATATGCTGCCCTCATCGGCGTAGATGGTTCCGTTCCCTTCCGGATCACGGCACCAACCGTAGAAATAAGATCCTGTTTTCTCAAACTTCACCGTCGGCAGGGTATAGGAGTTGCCGTAGATGCAGGAAAGCGACGACATTTCCCCCGACGTGCTGCCGTTTCCGTCTAAAACCACATTGTAGCTGTTGCCTCTCCAATGCGCATACAGCGTAAAATCGGTGGTCTGTGTGACAGTGGTATAACCGGAAAACCGGCTCCCGCCCGTGGAAGATGTGTACCAGCCGTCAAACGTATATCCCGGGCGGGTCGGGGTCGGCAGATTTCCGATACCTGCGCCGGTTGCCGCGGTGATACTGCCAGCATAAACCGATCCCCCGTTGGCGTTAAAAGAAACGTTCACATATGTCTGGCGCGTGTAAATATAAAAATCATCGCGCCCCGACAAAAGCATGTCACCGTTCCAATAAGAATAGTCCGCCGATACAATGATCGGAGACGAAGTAATATGCTTTATTGCACGAATGCGGCACGAAGTACCGGAAGACCATTCGACCTCCACAGATTCCCACCCGTGTGATACCCATGTGCAGCTCTGGATCGCTCTGGCAGAAGAAACGCTCAAATACGCCGTTTCGCCGACGCCCAGCGTATAGTTCCCGCCGGCAGAGGCGATGCCCGAAAAAGCAAACAGTATGAGACACAGCAGCGCCGACAGAAAAAGGATTTTTCCCGCTTTCTTCATAAATAATCCCTCCATTAAAGCATATATATTTGCAGTATAACATAGAGACAATAGAATTGCAATGTTTCAGCTTATTTTTTTTCTTAATAACAAAAAAAGCGGCGTTGCGCCGCGTGGAAGAATGCTGACGGTCAGGAACCGATCCATTGATAAATCAGGTTTGCGGTGAGGCGGATCTGCTGTTCGCCGGAGATGGCCGGGACGCCGTCGCCCCTTTGCGGGCCGTAGGCGCCGAA
>CACZOP010000103.1 GCA_902782845.1 Oscillospiraceae bacterium
GTGCGGATGACGGGAGTCGAACCCACATGAACTTGCATTCACTGGCACCTGAAGCCAGCGCGTCTGCCAATTCCGCCACATCCGCATGTGAAAGATCGTTCTGTCAAACGACATTGCATATTCTAACACAAGTGTTTCCGTTTGTCAACATCTTTTTTATATTTTTCAATCCCGCTTTCATCTCATTTTTTCTGAACGGTTATATCGTTCCGGATACTGCGGGCGCAGCATACCAACCGGGAGGCAAAACAGAAATTACGCGTCGCTCATACCTTGACAGAATGGGAGGAGGGCGAGTATAATGATGATAAAAGATGCAGTATGATTATGGAAAAGAGATGTTTTTATGCTGTTGGCGATTGATATCGGAAACACCAACGTGACGGTTGGGGTATATAAAGAAAAAGAGCTTGTTTTTTTAACGCGGTTGGCAACGGATACAAGACGTACTGGCGCGCAGTATGCTCTGGAACTGAACCAGATCGCGGCGCTCAGCGGCCTTTCGATGCAGGAGGTGACCGGTGCGATCGTAAGCTCGGTGGTGCCGGAGCTCACCGACGTGCTTTGTAACGCTGTGTATATGCTCAGCGGAAAACAGGCGAAGGTGCTGGGGCCGGGGCTGAAAAACGGCCTGAACATCAAAATCGACAACCCCGCGCAGCTCGGCGCCGATCTGGTTGCAGGGGCTGTGGCTGCGGTGAATAAATATCCCATGCCCTGCCTTGTGATCGACCTCGGCACAGCCACCAAAATCAGCGTGCTGGACAGAAAAGGGAATTACCGGGGCTGTACCATTTCCGCCGGCGTGGGGCTGTCGCTTAAAGCGCTGGCCACCTCCGCCGCACAGCTGCCCACGGTGAATCTGGACGTTTCTTCCTGCCCGGCTTTCGGCACCAACACGGTTTCGAGTATGCAGGCCGGTATTTTGCTCGGCACCGCTTCGATGCTCGACGGCCTTTGCGACCGCATCGAGGAAGAGCTGGGCGAGCCGGTCGCCACCATCGTAACCACCGGCGGCAGAGCGGGAACGATTGCGAAATACTGCAAAAAGCAGAATGTCTGCGAACCGAATCTGGTGCTGGAAGGTCTCAGGATCATTTACGAAAAGAACCGACGGGAGCGGGAATAATACAAATCCCTGAAAAAACGAAAAGCGCACTGCAATCCGGATACGGAACGCAGCGCGCGTTTTTTTTATGAATAGAAAAATACTCTGCAGGACAGAGGCAGATTGACTGTTTCTATTAAACAAAAAAGATGATTATGCCTGCCGATTTGCCCTTCGGGCACGGCAATGGCGAATGTGAAAGCGCTCTGCGCAGCCGCTTCCGTTAAACTCATTTTTCGTTCTTCAGTTTGTTCAGTTCGTCCAGAAAAGACTGGATATCTTTGAAATCGTGATAAACAGAGGCAAAGCGTACGTAGGCGATCTCATCAATGTCTTTCATTTTTTCAAGCGCCATCTCGCCGATCATAGCGGAGGTAACCTCCCGTTCCAGCGAGTTCTGGAGCTGGCTTTCGATTTCGTCGATGGCATGCTCCAACGTTTCCAGCGCCACGGGGCGTTTTTCGCAGGCGCGCAGCATGCCGCTCAGCAGCTTGTTGCGGTCGAAGACCTGGCGGGATTTATCGCGCTTGATGATGATTACCGGCTGGCTCTCGATGCTTTCGTAGGTGGTGAAGCGCTTGGCGCATTGGATGCATTCGCGCCGCCGCCGGATACGCTGCCCGTCGTCCGCCGGGCGGGAGTCGATCACTTTGCTTTCGGGATAGAGACAAAAAGGACACTTCATAGTGGCACCTGCCTTGAAATTCTTATTGTTATTTTATCATGTTTTCTTTTACATGGCAAGCGATTTTTTCAGATATTTGCAAGGATCCGACGCAGATGATCATACGACTTTACGATCTGTGATTCCTCTTTGTAGGAATCCCGATACAGCTCGATCACGTAATCTCCCGCATAGCCGGACGTCTGCATTTCACGAAAGAAAGAAGGAAAATCAAACAGGCCTTCCCCGGGCGGAACACAGTCTTTTTCAGAAGTGTAATCGCTTAAATGGACGTGCGCCACGTGATCGCCGATCCTGTCCAGAAATTCTTTGTAATCGCAGCCTGTCCGCCGCGCCTGCTTGATATCCAGCACGACGCCGAAGTCTTTTCCGAGGGCGGACGCCATATGCTGCAGAAAAACGGGATCCTCCGAACGGTGGCGCACCACGTTTTCCTGGCACACCGAAACGCCGTGGGCTTTTCCCACTTCCATCAAAGCCGCGAATCTGTCAAAATACTCCGTGTCGCTGATGGTATAGGGGGGCTTGAGCCCGTGGATAACGACGATCCTCGCGCCGAGCGCCGCTGCCACGGCGCAATAGCGTTCGTATAGCGGGAGCGCGTCTTTGAACCTGCGTGGATAGGAGCTGAAAAGAAAGTAGGATTCCATGAATGCGGTAAAAGGGTGAACGGAAACGATCCGCAAGCCGTTGTTGTCCGCTTGCGTTTTCAGCGCGGAAACAAACGCCGGTTCCAGCTCGGACGGCGCGTTGAAAAAGATCTCACACAGCGGAATGTGATGATCTGTGATTTTTTTCATGGATCGCTCCGTTTCCTGCGGATAGAAACACGCGGAGGAGACGCCCAGTCCGTTCATGCAGAACCTTCTTTCGTTGGAATTCTTTTTCACTTGCTTTCGTCTTTGTAACTCATTATACTGAATTCCGGGAGTGAGTGCAATGCCGAAAATCAAAAAAAATGAAAAAAGTTTTGTTCGTGAACTGAAGGTTCTTTTGCTGTCTATGGAAACGGTATCAAAAAAACTGCTGTGTTTCGGCTGCACCGTCGTGTCTCTTACATATCTCGGCGCGGTCGTTGTGATCGCAGCGGGCGCCGCTCTGTTCCCGGATTTTACCACCGCGCTTTTCTGGGGCGGCGAGCTTCTTGATCTGGGGAAGGAGTTTTTAGGCGCTGTCTTTATCCCTGTGCTTCTGTCGGAACTGCTTCTGATTATTTGCGGCAAAAAACAGCATTGATAGTAAAAGGAAGCGTAGAACGGGTAAAAAAAGACAAAAAAGCGCAAATTAATAATGAAATTTGCTTCGCCCATCTTGAAAGCGCCTGTTGAAATGTGATACAATAATTTTAATTATATTTTTGTGTGCTTTGTTTTTTCTGTATGGGGCGAAAAGACCGCATGCAAGATCTTAAAATGAGATAAAGGCTGAAACTGTATGGTGGGCATGAAGCTGGCGATCGATTTCGGATCAGCGAATCTGACGATCTTTGCCGAAAACAAGGGAATCGTGTTGTGCGAGCCCTCGTTGATGATTTTTGATAAATACAGCGGGAAACCCATCGCCATGGGGGAAGAAGCGAAAAAAATGCGGGACAGGCTGCCCGCGTCCATGGTTGAGGTGGTTCCCATAAAAGACGGCAGCGTCAGCGATTACGACGCCGCATGCTTAATGCTGCGTGAGTATATCAATAAGATCTGTATGGGACGTTTGCTGAAGCCCGCCGTCCTGATGTGCGTTCCCGGCAGTGTGACGGCGCTGGAGAAAAAGACGCTGATCGACGTGCTTACCAGAGCCGGCGCGGGGCGCGTGTGCTTTGTGGAAGAAGCGCTGGCGGCTTCGGTGGGCGCAGGCGTCGGCATCAGGGATCCAAAGGGGATCCTGATCTGCGATATCGGCGGCGGGATCTCCGATTGCGCCGTGGTGAGCATGGGCCGGATCGCTGCGGAAAAATCGGTGCGCGTGGGCGGAAACGACCTCACAAAGGCGATCCGTGATTACGTTTTCCGGGAGCATGGGATCGAGGTCGGCCCGGGCACGGCGGAGGAAATCAAAAAAACGGTCGGTTCGGCCATTTTCCGCACGGAAGAGATCTGTATCGTCGCCGGCGGCAAAAACTGTGAGACCGGCCTTCCGGTGCTGTTTGAGATCACCTCCACAGAGGTTTACTGGATTTTGAAATCCTACGTGGAAGAGATTTCCGACTGTATCCGTTCCGTGCTGGAAAGCGCGCCGGTGGAGCTGGTCACGGACGTAGCCGAAACCGGGATCCTGCTCTGCGGCGGCACCGCCAACCTGTTCGGTATGGATCGCTGTATCGAATGGAGCGTCGGCCTGACCACACGCCGGGCGCAGCAACCGGAAGACAGCGCTGCGCTGGGGTTGGGAAAGCTTTGGAAAGAAAAGCATTTTCTCGAGCTGAACGGCTACGTTTTTTCGTCTTCCGACGAAGAGGACTGACCGGGAACGGATGCCTCTTCTGACCCAATATAAGCAAAAAATCATTTGTTGAGAGTTTGGATATGGAAACAGCATTTGAGGAAGAAAAACTCAGCGGCGCAGTGGAAAATCTGGTGTTTCATAACGAAGCCAACGGTTTTTCCGTGCTGGAGGTAAACGTGGAAGGGGAGATCATTACCTGTGTGGGGACCCTCTCCGACGCGGCGCCCGGCGAAGACGTGATCCTGACCGGCCGGTGGGATACGCACGCGGTGTTCGGCAGGCAATTCCGTTTCTCTTCCTGCGCCCGTTCCATGCCCGACACCTCCGGGAAGCTTTACCGCTACCTTGCTTCCGGCGCCGTAAAAGGGATCGGTCCGAAGATCGCCATGCGGATCGTGGAGCGCTTCGGCGACCGGGCTGTCGAGGTGCTTGAAAGCGATCCCGAAAAACTTGCGCTGATCAAAGGGATCTCAAAGCAGCGGGCGGTGGAAATCTCGGACGCTTTCAATAAACAGTATGCCATGCGGAAGGTGATGATCGAGCTCGAAAGCTACGGGATCTCACCCGCGGAATGCACCCGGATCTATAAATACTTCGGCCTCGGCGCGCTTGATACCGTGCGGGAAAATCCGTATATCCTCTGCGGAACGGTGGCGGGCTTTGGCTTCGACCGGGCGCAGAAGCTGGCGATCGATATGGATCTGTCGCCGGATCCGCGTTTCCGCAGCCGCGCAGGCATTCAGTATATTATCAATCACAATCTCTATGCAAACGGGCACACCTGTATTCCCCGCAGCAAGATCTTTGCCCCGGCGCGGAATCTGCTGGAGATCGACGACGAAGAGATCGACGAGACGCTCAGCGATCTGATCGCCATGCGTAAGCTGATCTGCGTGCCCATCGACGGCGAGGATTTCCTTTTTTTACCGGAGATTTACGGAGCGGAGCACGGGATCGCCGAAAAAATACGGCTGATGCAGCGGATATCCCCCGCGATGATCCGTACCGCCGAGGCCGATATTCTGCAGGCGGAAGCGGAAAACGGGATCCTCTATGAGGAAAAACAAAAACTCGCGATCCGAACCGCGCTGGAAAAGGGACTTCTGATCTTAACCGGCGGTCCCGGCACAGGAAAAACCACTGCCGTATGCGGAATCATCCATATCCTGGAGCGCAGCCATGTTGACGTTTTGCTCTGCGCTCCCACGGGTATGGCGGCAAAGCGACTCGGTGCGGTGACCGGCAGGGATGCGAAAACCATCCACCGGCTTCTGGAAGTGGAATGGGACGAAAACGACAAGCCCGCGTTTCGCAGAAACACCGA
>CACZOP010000104.1 GCA_902782845.1 Oscillospiraceae bacterium
CGGCAGCACGGCGACCTACCCCCACGGCACGGTGGCCTATGCGGACGGCAAGCTGACCTACACGCCCACCGACATGACGATGAGCGAAAAAGACGTGATCGGCGCGGCCTTCTCGCTGCAGGCGCACGGCAAGACCTGGTACCTCTACGGTTCGGTCACCGTGGTGCCCGCCACCATCATGTATTATGAAGACAGCTTCGTCACCTTCACCGATACCGAGCGCAACAAGTGGGAGGTTGTCACCGGCGCCAACGACGGCACCTATCAGGGCGAGGATCGCCCCGGCTTTGAAACCATCGTTGCCGATCTGGACGCAAACAACGTTTACGGCTACGACGGGGCGAACGTGAACTGCACCACCTATTCCAACGGCGCCGCCCACAAGGTGAAGGTCCGCAACGGCGATTACAACGCCAACGGCAAAAAGTGGCCCACCGCGAAGTTCACCTTCACCGGCACAAAGTTCGATCTTGTGAGCGTCACCGCCAGAGATACCGGCTTTATCATGGTGGACGTGTATCAGGGAACCGAAGCTGTCGGCACAAAGTATGACAGCTACGTTGTGGATACCTACTACGGCTATGCGCGTGTGCGCGACGGCTTCATCCGCCACGAATGGTATTGGAACGGCAAATGGTATGTCCGCAACACCATCTTCCACGAAGGCGAGGAGCTGCCCGAGATCCCCGAGGATCAGATCCTGCCCGCGAACATGAGCCTGGCCGACACCAAAAAGACCTACGTGACCTACGAGATCAACTACACCTGGACGCCCAGCGAAAGCGTCGGCGCCTTGTATCAGATCCCCGTTATCAAGAGCCCGGTGATGCCCTACGGCACCTACACGGTTGTGATAACGCCCAGCTATACCACGTTCTTTGACCACACGGCGCCGATCAATCCCGCAACGGGCAGAAAAGACTACTCCAACGGCAACTACGATTTCTACTTTGACGCCGTCCGCACCTACGCGCCCGCCGAGGATTACGAAGGCTACTGCCGTGAGTATTACACCAAAGACGGCGAAGGCTGGCCGCAATTCCTTGAGCTGCGGAACAACATCATCAGCGCGACCAAAGCCATGAAAGACGCCAAAGGCATCAGCGGCGCGGTATTCTTTGATTCCGTTGCCACCGATAAGGGCGAAGGCAGCGATCTGACCGACTTTGTGAGCTACGGCCCCGACAACGAAGTCTATCTCGGACCGGGGCAGTCCATCTCCTTCGCGCTGCAGTGCGTGAACAACGGCAAGGCGATCGACACCGTGCAGATCGGCGCTAAAAAGCTGACCGGCGACGAGGTGAAGATTGTCGCCTCCCACACGGCGGATGATGATGAAGACAAGCAATTGAGAGAAATCTCCATTATCGCGTCTTCCGATATGTATTATAACGTCGGCGACGACCTGAACTGGCGTGAAAACATCAGCGACATCATCACCCTCACCAATATCAGCCAGGCGACGATCTCCATCACCAACGTGAAGATCACCTACAAGGAGATCATCAAGGTACTGGCCTCCTTCGCGCCCATGTCGCGCAAGATGGTGAAGCTGGCCGCCTCCCATGCCGACGCGGCATACATTGCAAACATTTCGGAATGCTATCACCGTTATGAATACGCGGTGACCGTTATGCCCACCGATACAGAGAGCGGCATTGTGACCGCAACCTGCATCGACTGCGACGATTCGTTTGAGGTCGTGATCCCTGCGCTCTCGGCAGGCGGCTACGACGTTTCGGATTCCATGGATCCCACAGCCACCGAAGACGGCTGGATCGAATACACCTGGGAGGAAGACGGCGCTTCCACCACGTTCCGTGTGATCATACCCGCAACCGGTGAAACCGAGATCATCGTGGATGCGGGCGATAACGAAGACGGACAGAACGAAGGGTTCTTCAGAAGAGCATACAACAGGGTGGTCTCCTTCTTCCAGAGACTTCTGGAAATCTTCAGATCTTTGATCAACTTCCTGAAGAATACGTTTAGCATTGGGGGCTGACAGAAAAAATGAAACAGAGTTACGTTAAACCGACAGTGTCTTTTGAGAAGCTCTCCGTCGGCGCTCCGATCGCTTCCAGCTGCGAGGGTATCGCTAATTTTGCGGCCGGGCTTTGTTCTGTGACAATTGACGTCGGTTTTGAAATCGAGATCTTCCAAACGGCGGATATCTGTGAGTATCACGGTCCCGATGTGGACGATATGGTCTGCTACCACGCGCCGTCCGATAACAACAACATCTTTACCTCATGACCCGTTATTATCGGTTCGGCTCAACCGTATTACGTTTAGGCGCGCCTTCCTTTCCGGAGGGCGCGCAGTTTCAAATTTTCTCCTGCCCGCCGACGTCGCCGGATCTGACGGTACAGATCCGATATGAAAAGGATCCGCCCATCCCCGCCGGTAAGGCGCGGCACGAAGCAGACGCGGATTGGTATGCCGACGAACACGGCGAGACCGTTGTTGTGAGAACCCCGGACGGGACTGTGCTGTGGGTTGCGGAATACGGCAAGGACGGCTCGGTGGACGCGGCCTTCAACACGTCTGCCAAAGTACCTCTCACGACTTTTGTGATTTCTGAAATCGTTGATTTGCCCCGCCTGCTTTTGCAAAGACAGGCTGTGGTTTTGCATTCCTCATTTGTCGCCGTACAGAACCAGGCGATTCTCTTTACAGCGGCAAAGCAAACCGGAAAATCCACACAGGCGTCCCTGTGGGAACAGCATGCAGGCGCCTTAGTGGTCAACGGCGACAGAGCGCTGATAGAAAAACGGGCGGACGGGTATTATGCCTGCGGCTTGCCCTATGCCGGCACCAGCAAAATCTGCAACAACGCTTCGTTTCCGCTTCGGGCGATCGTTATTTTGTCACAAGGAACGGTGAATGACGTGCGTCCGGCGTCAGAAAGAGAAGCGATCCGCGCGCTTCTGTCCGGATGTTCCTTTGATCAGGGAAGCGCCGCATCCGTAGACGCGTTTTTCGGTATCGCGCAATCACTCGCGCTTTCCGTTCCGTTTTATTCAATGACATGTCTTCCGGATGAGACTGCGGTGGATTGCCTTAAAGCAGCGTTATCTCTCGACTGATTTCCGATTCAGCCCCCGGGAGAACCATACCGCCCGGCTGCATCTATTCTTATATGGGGAGCTTCAAGATGAAAAGAATTCTCTGTTTCGGTTTGATTTTGTGTACGTTTTTACTTTTCGGATGCGGCAAAAAAACCTCTGAAGAGGATCCTGCCGCCACCACCGCCGCTTTGTCGGAATACCGGTTTACAGATGTTAACGGGCTTGATTTTACTGCGGTGTTTTCTTATCGGGGACCCTATGTGGAAGACGGAACCAACGAAAATCTCGAAAACGTGTCGGCGATCCGTGTGCTGAACAGTTCTGAACATACGGTCCGATATGCGGAGATAACCGCTTTTACAGGTATGGGGGAGCTGCATTTTATCTGCACGACCCTTCTTCCCGGCAGGAACGCGTTGCTGCAGGAGGTCAGCCGCGCCCCCTTTCTTGGCGCGCAAACAACACAGGTGAAGGTTGACAGCAAAGTTGATTTTGATTCTCCGCTCACGCTTTATCCCGAAGTGTTTGATATCAATGTGGAAAACGGCGTGATGACGCTGAAAAACAATTCTCCCGTCCCTGTTCCCGGTGATACCTACATATACTTCAAGCGCTTCGATCGGGATGGTTATGTGGGCGGTATCACCTATCGCATCGGTTTTTCGGATCTTGCCGCCGGCGCAACTGTTTCCCGCAGCTCGGAGAACCTTTCAGAAAACGATTTTGATATCCTCTTTATCGGATGTGAAAATCCACCGGAGGTGAAATCCTGAATGGACGATCAGACGCGTTTGCTTCCCGGCTTAAGCATGGGTCCGGAAGCGGGCATCTCCGCATATCTTCATAAAAAGAGCGCGGCGGCGGGAATTCCGCTGTCGGGAACCTTTGAGCTGACCCGCAGATGTAATTTCAATTGTCGTATGTGCTATATCCATTCCGCACAGGCGGATAAAAACGACACGGAATTGCCGGCGGAACGGTGGATCGACATTGCTTCGCAAGCCCGCGACGCCGGAATGCTCTTTTTGCTGCTCACCGGCGGAGAACCGCTGCTCCGGGCGGATTTTGAAGAGATATACGAGGCGCTCTGCGAAATGGGGCTTTGTATTTCGGTGAATACCAACGGCTCTCTGCTAAAGGGAAGAATCGCAGACCTGTTTGAGAAGAAACCTCCGAACAGGATCAATATATCCCTGTACGGCGTTTCGGGAGATACGTATCGTTCCCTTTGCGGAACAGATCAGTTTGATGCGGTAAAAGAAAACATTGAACGGATGTCAGCCGCAGGGATCGACGTCAGGCTGAATATGAGCGTAACGCCGGAAAATGCACAGGATCTGGACGCTGTTTTCGCGTTCGCTTCAGCGCGGAATCTGCCGATCAAGGCAACGTCCTATATGTTCCCTCCTGTACGCGGTACGGGCACATACGGGAAAAACGAAATGCGGTTATCTGCCGAAGATGCGGGGAAATGCCGGGCGAAGATCGAATCGCTGCAGTTTTCCGAAAAGGAGCTTCAAAACAGACTATCGCTTCTGGAACAGGGAGAACGCCTCGTTCCGGATGAGATAAACGTCTCGCAGTCCCTGCAGGGAACCGTCAGCCGCTGCCGGGCGGGACGCGCCGGGTTTTGGGTGGACTGGAACGGCGGCGTTCGCATGTGCGGCATGACGCCTGTCTGCGCCGAATTGTCCGGCGTCACCTTCCGGGAAGCCTGGAAGACTGTCCGGATCGCAGCAAGCACGATCAGACTGCCCGCCGTGTGCACGGCGTGTTCTCTGCGCCAGATCTGTCCTGTTTGCGCAGCCGTCTGCTGTACTGAAACCGGCGAATACGGAAAAAAACCAACGTATCTCTGCGAAATGACAAAAGCATATGCAAAAGAACTGCTGCAAATGAGGGATAAGACCTCCTGCTGAGATCATTATGCCGTCATTCCGACCGGAAACGCTTTGCCCGACGGCATTTCCAAATAATTGTCTTTGCCGCGATGCGGCGAAGCCGCTTTCTTGTTCATCACGGGTGATTCCTGAAGCGCGAAGGTTTTCTGTGAAGAGGCAAA
>CACZOP010000105.1 GCA_902782845.1 Oscillospiraceae bacterium
AACGCCGCCGAGCTTTATCTTTCCGGCGAAGCGAACGCCGTGTTCAACGCCGCCGAAAGCGAAGCGAAAAAAGCCGGTGACGCCTACGTATCGGTGGAGCACCTGATGCTGGGCATTTTCGCGTCCCCCACCAGAGAACTGAAGCGGCTGTTCTCGGAGCACGGGATCACAAAGCGCGGTTTTACGGAAGCGCTCGCCAAAGTAAAAACCGCTCCGGTAAACGGCGACAACCCCGAAGACACCTACGACGTTCTGAAAAAGTACGGGACCGATCTGGTGGAGCGGGCGCGGGAGAACAAAACCGACCCCGTGATCGGCCGCGACGCAGAGATCCGCAACGTGATCCGTATTCTTTCACGCAAAACGAAAAACAACCCGGTGCTCATCGGCGAGCCGGGCGTGGGCAAAACCGCCATCGCGGAGGGGCTTGCCCAGCGGATCGTGAGGGGGGACGTGCCGGAAGGGCTCAAAGAAAAAACCATCTTTTCGCTGGATATGGGCGCATTGATCGCCGGCGCGAAATACCGGGGCGAATTCGAGGAACGCTTAAAGGCCGTGCTGGAAGAGATCCGGAAATCCGAGGGTAGGACGCTGCTTTTCATCGACGAGCTGCACACCATCGTGGGCGCGGGCAAAACCGAGGGCAGCATGGACGCCGGCAACCTTTTGAAGCCCATGCTCGCGCGGGGCGAGCTCCATTGCATCGGCGCCACCACGCTTGACGAATACCGCAAATATATCGAAAAGGACGCGGCGCTGGAGCGGCGGTTCCAGCCGGTGCTGGTGGACGAGCCCACGGTGGAGGATACCATTTCCATCCTGCGCGGACTGAAGGAACGCTATGAGGTCTATCACGGCGTGCGCATCCACGACAACGCGTTGGTGGCCGCCGCCACCCTTTCGCACCGCTATATTTCCGACCGCTTTCTTCCCGATAAGGCCATCGACCTGGTGGACGAAGCCTGCGCGCAGGTACGCACCGAGATCGACAGCATGCCCGAGGAACTGGACGGCGTCCGCCGGAAGATCATGCAGCTTGAGATCGAAGAAATGGCGCTTAAAAAAGAAGAGGACCGCCTGAGCATGGATCGGCTGGAAAAACTGCGCGAGGAACTGGCAAATCTCAAGGATCAGTATAACGCCATGAAAGCCCGGTGGGAAGACGAAAAAAAGAGCGTGGAGGACGTGAAAACCCTGAAAGCCCGTTTGGAACAGATCCACGCAGACATCGAAACAGCACAGCTGAATTATGAATATGAGAAAGCCGCGAAGCTCAAATTCTCCGATCTCCCCGCCCTGCAGAAGCAGCTGGAGGAAGCCGAAAAACGCGGCGAGGAGAGCAAGGCGAACGCCATGGTGCACGACACCGTGACCGAAGAGGAGATTTCGGGGATCGTCGCCCGGTGGACCGGCATTCCGGTAGCGAAGCTCATGGAAGGCGAACGCGAGAAGCTTCTGAGCCTCGATAAATGGCTGCACAAACGGGTCATCGGTCAGGATGAAGCCGTACAAAAAGTTACCGAGGCGATCCTGCGTTCCCGCGCCGGCATCGCGGACCCCAACCGCCCTGTGGGTTCCTTCCTTTTCCTCGGCCCCACGGGCGTGGGAAAAACGGAGCTTGCAAAGGCGCTTGCCGACTGCCTCTTTGACGACGAGCACAATATGGTCCGCATCGACATGACCGAATATATGGAGAAATTCTCCGTCTCCCGCCTCATCGGCGCGCCGCCCGGATACGTGGGCTACGACGAGGGCGGCCAGCTCACCGAGGCAGTACGAAGGAAGCCCTACTCCGTGGTGCTTTTTGACGAGATCGAAAAGGCGCACCCGGACGTGTTCAATATCCTTCTGCAGATTCTGGACGACGGCCGCATCACCGACAGCCAGGGCCGCACGGTGGACTTCAAGAATACCATCATCATCCTCACCTCCAACCTCGGCAGCCGCTATCTTCTGGAGGGCATCGACGACAAAGGCAACATCACGGAAGAAGCCAAAGCCGCGGTGCTTTCGGAGCTGCATAACGCCTTCCGTCCCGAATTCCTCAACCGGCTCGACGAGACCGTCCTCTTCCGCCCGCTGACGAAAGAGAACCTCAACGGCATCATCGATATCCTGTCCAGGCAGCTCAAGGATCGCCTGGCGGACCGCTCGCTCCTGTTGGAGATCACGCCGGAAGCCAAGTCCCTGATCATCGACCGGGGCTACGACCCGCAGTTCGGCGCAAGACCGCTGCGCCGCTATCTGCAGTCGGCGGTGGAAACGCTGCTGGCGCGAAAGATCCTCGGCGGCAGCCTGAAAGCCGGCGACACCCTCACGGTGGACGTCGCGGGCGGCGAGCTGATCGTGCGATAAACAGAGCAGCGCTGCCAAAAGCATGCTGAAAAACACCGGTCACCCGAAAGGGCGGCCGGTGTGTCTTTTATTCTCCGAAAGCGGTTTTGCGTTCGCTTAGAGGGCGGCTTTGATGGCGGCGAGGAGGTCGTCGAACTCCTCAAAGGCCGGAATGTCGGGATAATCCTTTTTAATCTGTTCGGTGGAGCGGAACAAAAAGCCCGCCTTGCTCGCCTGGATCATACCGAGATCGTTATAGCTGTCGCCGGAAGCGATGGTATCGTATCCTATGGATTGGAACGCCTGCACGGTTTTCAGCTTTGTGGGCTGGGGGCGCAGCTTAAAGCCGGTGACCCTGCCGTCCGGCGCCACCTCCAGCGAATTGCAGAAAATGGACGGCCAACCGAGCTTTTTCATCAGCGGCGTTGCGAACTGCTCGAAGGTATCGCTGAGGATCACCGCCTGCGTGACGGAGCGCAGCTCGTCCAGGAACTCTTTTGCGCCGGGGAGCGGATCGATGGTGGAGATCACGTCCTGAATCTCCTTCAGCCCCAGACCGTGCTCGGCGAGAATGTCCAGCCGCCAGTTCATCAGTTTATTATAATCCGGTTCATCCCGCGTCGTGCGCTTTAACTCCGGAATACCGCTGGCTTCGGAAAACGCGATCCAGATCTCGGGGACCAATACCCCTTCCATATCAAGACATACAATATTCATAACAATACCCTTTCTGATCCTGTTTTGATTTTCTTTATTCGTTTACGCAAGCGGAACGGTCACGGTGAAGTTCCTCACCCAGCTCCCGGCGGCGAAGTTCCGCCCCAGAAGCTCCACCCTGTCGGCATAAACGTTGATGACAAGCCCCTGACCGATAAAGGCGTTGCCGCCGGTTGCGAAGCTGCCGTATTCATACGAGGGCAGGTTGATGCTGGTGATGTGCTCGCCCACTTTTTCCACAGTGGAGAACCCCTCGGGGAATCCCTGACTGCCGTCGTTTAACCCGTAGTGCTGGTGCCCGCTGATATAGAACACGTTATCGTATTTATCCATGATCGCCTGCAGCTTTTCGCTGGCGCCTTCGGTATCAATACCGTTACCGTTCTCGTTATCGCCCACGGCATGGGTAAAATTCATGGGCTGATGGTTAATGACGAAAATCGGCTTTTCGGGCGACGCCCCGGCTGCCTTTGCCATTTCCGCATCCAGCCAACGCAGCTGCCCATCGGAAAGATCCTCTCCTACGCCCGTGCCTTCGCTGCCCAGAACAATAAAGGCGTAGCCGTTCGCTTCATAAGTATACCACACCTCTGTGTGATCCGTGCCCATAATGGCATTGGAATACCTGAGGAAATTCTCGCGGGCCGGTTCATAGTCGTGCGGCGTGTCGTAGCTGGTCCACGTGTCGTGGTTGCCCAGAACGATAACGGAATGCTCCACTCTTGCGTGCTTCTGCATCAGCTCCTGAAACGCCGCCCAGTTTTCTTCGTTGCCGTTGTCGGTGCAGTCGCCGGCGACCAGAAGCACGTCGGGCTTTACTCTTTTTGAGATATCCTCCAATCCGGGAACCAGCACGACGCGGCGATACAGCTCTTTCGTGATATGCGTGTCGCTGATCGCCGCCACCGAAAGCAGCGCCTCATCCGCGCTTCCCCGGTTCACAAGGCTCATCGAGGTGAACGAGGTAAGGATCGCAAGAAAAATCGCGGTGAAATTCTTAAAAAAATACGTTAAAGCCGACATAAACAGCATCTCCTTCTGACATATTTCTTAGAAATTATATCAAAGCTTTTTATAAAAGGCAAGATTTTTTTCTGTCCCCGGCCCGCAACAGAGAAGAAAGCGGAAGAACTATTTTGAACGGTAAGATAAAAAAAATAACATTTTCATGTTTTTTTGTAGATTTCACCATAATTTTATGATAAAATATGAAAAAACAGAGAACGGCGCGGTCGCCGTATAACAGAAAGGATATGACGCCTATGGAAATACTGGACCTTGCTTCCAAAGGGATCCGGAGGATCACCGCCGCCTACGGCAAAAAAATTCAGCAGGAGGTCGTCCCGCAGACCATTGAACGGAACCCGCCCGAAATCATCAAAGGGGACGCATGGCGCGTTGGCTTCGGCAAAGCGAAGATCATGCCCGATCTCACGGGAGATAAAACCTACTGGATCGCGGGGCACGGCTCCGGCCATAAGATGGAGGGCGTGCTTACCCCTGTGTTTATCCACGCCGTTTGGCTCGACTGCGGCGGCAAAGAGGGCTTTTTATGGCTGAGCGCCGATATCGTGGGGCTCACGAACGTGGAGGTGGAGCGCATGCGCGCGGCGATCCGTTCCTCCTCCATGATCGGGAACGCGTGTTCCGTCAACATAAGCTGCACCCATAACCACTCCGGCGTTGACACCGTAGGCTACTGGGGAAAAGCAAACGCGCTGCACATCCCCTCCGACGGCAAAGACCCCGCTTACATGAAAATGCTGTATGAAAAAGCGCGGGAAGTCAGCGAGCAGGCCTATATGGACCGCCGCCCCGGCAGGCTGTATTCCGGGAGAGCGCCCATACCCGACGGTCTTTTCTCCAAACGCAATTTTGCCGATAAGCATGAGGTCCTCACGCGCCTGCGCTTCGCGCCCGCCGACGGCAGCGCCGAAACGTGGATGCTGAACGTGGGAGCGCATCCGAATTCCCTCGGCGGCGACAACCGCCTGCTTTCGGCGGAATACCCCTACTATCTGCGGCGGGAGATCGCAAAAAAAACCGGCGCGCGTGTCCATTTCGGCATCGGCGCCATCGGCGGCATGGACGCGGCGCAGCTGGACGAAGAAAACCGGCTGAACTGCATACAGGAGCAGGGCGCGCTTTATGCGGACGCAGCTATGGGAATTACCGGCGAAACGGAGATGCAGCCCGAAATCAGGTTCCTGCGCCGCCGCTTTTATCTGCCCGTTTGCAACAACGTGCTCACGCTGCTCGCCATGCGCGGCACCATGAGCTTTACCCCCTATCCGTGCAGGGAAAGCGACACCGGAATTGCCATGCTCACCGAAATGACCTATTTCTCACTCGGCAGCCAGAAGCTGCTGCTTTTGCCGGGCGAAATGTTCGTTTCCACCGTCTACGGCAGTTATACTCCAGCCGAGACCTCCGCAACGGGGCTGGGGCCGGAGGTAAATCCCGCGCCATTGTGCGAGATTGCGGGCGATCCGTCGATGATCGTCTACGGCGTTTCAAACGATATGACGGGCTACGTGGTGCCGCCCAACGACTTCGTGCTTCATCCGACCCAACCCTATCTTGAGAGAACGAAAGACCGCTTCGGCGAGAACCATTACCACGAAACCAACTCCATGGGACCCGATACCCAGCGGGTGATCGCGGAGACCTTTAAAGAGGTGGTTGAAGATTTCGGGGGATAAGCGATGAAACGGACCTGCATACAATGCCATAACGTATTTGAGCTCACAGACGGAGAGATCGCCTTTTATCAGAGTAAAAACATGAGCCTGCCGAAGCGCTGCAAGGCATGCCGTGAGAAAAACCGCGCCGGAAGCGAATCGCGGCAAACAGAAAGAACAGATCCGGAGCAGGAAGTTTTCGGCAGATTCGGAAAGAAGATCAACGCAAACAGCGGACTGAAGCGCACCGCGTGGCTTTTGTTGGCGCTTCTGGCGGTGGTGGTGTTTTCTGTTTTTTCCTCCCGCAACGATAAACCCGCCGAAACGTCCGCAAACAACGGAGGAAGCGACGCCGCCTACACGCTCGCGGTTGAAACAAAAACCGACGGCGCAACGGCCGCCGACGCCGGACAATCCGCCGCCGCACTGCGTTTCCGTAACGAAAAAACGCTCCGGGAGCATTACAAAAAACACGGAATTGAAATGGATTTCGATTCTCCGGAGGCTTACGTCGCGGCGGCAAACGCGGTGGTAAACAACCCTGCGGCCCTGCACAAAAATGAAAAGGAAGACGGCGACGACGTCTATTTTCTGGAAGATACAGGCGAGATCGTTTTCGTCTCCACCGACGGATATCTCAGAACGTATTTTCTCTCCGACCTGGACTATTTCAACCGCCAGTAGCGGAAATTGCCGTTACGGCAATAAAAGATATCGGCAATAAAGGAGCGCGCAAACGATGAACAAACCAATGCAAATCGGCTTTAACACCTTCGACACCCACGTGATCGACAAAGACCCCGATTTTATCCTGCCGCTGAAAAACGGCGTGGATTTTATCTTCTGCCACTTCGATCCGCCAAAATGGAAATTCGATTCCTGCGAAGAGAAAGCGGCCGCCGCCGTCGCGGTCCTCAAGGAGCTGGGGCTCCCCTTTGTGGCAAACTTTGAATTCCAGAATTTCGCCCGCGACACCTATGTGGACGGTTATGAATGGTCCAACCGTCCCGACGGCACCCACCTGCTGGACATGAAGCCTTCCTTCTTTGAGGCGCTGCGTTCACAGGGCAATCTCCTTGCCGTGACCTACGACGAATTTGAGCACGTGATCATCAACCGCAATATTTCCCTTTGGCTGGATTCCAAAGGGAAAGTCGATCTGGCGGCGTTCCCGCAGCTTGACACCCGCGACGCGTTCCGGCAGGGCGAAGCGCTGGAAACAGACCTGAAAGCCTACGCCGACGCGCTGAAATCCATGGGCGCGCCCGCGGTTTCTGGCGAGCACGTGTGGCCCGTGCTGCATCATCTTTTTGCAAGGGCAGGCATTATTCCCAATTTCAAATCCCAGAAGGAGCTGGTCTCCAATATTCATTTCGCCGTAGCCGCCGGCGCGGCGCTGGAATACGGCACGCCGCTGTGGAACTGCGTGGACCTCTGGCACAAAATGACCTTCCCGGGGCACACGCCGGAAGAAATGTATCACAATCTGGTCTTCGCTTATCTTGCGGGGGTGGACAGGGTTTATGTGGAAGCCTCAAACGCCTTTGTGGAGGACGACGGCGAAGGCGGCAAAAAGCTGAACGCCTACGGAGAGAACTATCTCCGCTTTACAGACAAATATAAAGGAAAAGAACGCGATTACAACGTGCAGGACTATCGCCCCGAAATCGGCGTAATCCGTTACGACGACACCTATTGGGGACAGAATCTGGTGTGGGACCGCGGACTCTTCGGCAACAGGAAGATCCGGCCGGACGCCCGAAGCAAAGAATGGCTGCACATCATCAAAACCGTCACCCACGGCGATACCCGCAGCACCGGCTTCACATGGGGCCGCATCGCTCCCTCGGCGCTCACCCCGCACCGTTCTTTCGTGAGCATGAATTCCCTGGCGGTGTTCGACGACCGTGTAAAGAAAGAAACGCTCAAAAGCTTAAAGCTCTGCTTCCTCTGCGGGGTGCGCGTGAGCCCCGAGACGCTTTCCGCCGTGGACGAATTGGTGAGTGAAAACGGCCTCACCGTGGTTTGCCCCAGACGCTACGCCCCCGCCCGCTACCGCTCGCTGCTGAAAAAAGATTACACGGAGCTGTCCTGCGGAAAAGGTTCCTATATTATCACCGACAACTTTGAAAGCGCCCGGCTCAGGAACCGTATCGCCCCCTTCCTCGGCAACAAAGACGAGATCCGCCTGACGTTCAAGGATCGGGAGATCCGCCTGAAGATCGACGAAAAGGGAGAAACGTTCACGCAAATCTGACTTTGATATCAGGCATTCCGTATACCGGAATCCGCATTCCGCATTGTTACAAAACGGAGGTACTCTATGAAATACGTTCTCCTCGCAAAGCTCAAACAGTTTTTCGCCCTGTTCCTTGCTGTTTTTCTCAACTTCGGCCTGCATCCCTCCGCGCCCGCGCGGCCTGCCGACAACACCGTAACGCCCTATGAGATCGCCGCGGCGGACTACACGCTCAGCGTGAACGCCGACAACGGGATCTGCGACGTCAGCGACCTGCTCTTCGGCGTGTTTTTTGAGGATATCAACTTCGCGGCGGACGGCGGGCTTTACGCCGAAATGATCGCCAACCGTTCTTTTGAGTTCACAACGCTTGCGGCGGGAGACGGGCTCTACGGCTGGTCCGCAGCAGGGGCGGCGAGACCTTCCGTTCTGCAGGACGGCACCGGGCTCAACGAAAACAATCCCTCCTTTTTGCGGCTTCAGAATCCCACCACGGCGCTTGTCGGGATAGAAAACCGGGGTTTTATGGAGGGCATGGCGATCAAAGCGAATGCGGAATATAAGCTCTCGTTCTACGCCCGCAGCGCCAACGCTTCGGTAGCCGGGCTGCGCCTGCGGCTCATGGCGGGCACGCAGGTTTCCGCCGCGGAAGAGGTCACGGGGATCACCGGCGAATGGCAGAAATTCACCGTCAGCCTCACGCCGGACCGTGACGCCGCAAAAAACGTGCGCCTGCAGCTCCTGAGCCCCAAAGGCAGCGTGGATCTGGATATGGTCTCGCTGTTCCCGGCCGATACATTCAAAGGGCGTGAAAACGGGCTTCGCGCCGACCTCGGGCAGCTTATGGAGGATCTGCACCCCCGCTTCCTCCGTTTTCCGGGCGGCTGTGTGATCGAGGGCATAGACGACGCCACCGACTACAGCTGGAAAGACAGCGTGGGCGTTGGCAGCAACGGCATTCCGTTGGAATTTGCGGGGACCTACGGCGACGTGGCGGCCAGAAAACAGGGCGTGAATCTCTGGACCGACCTCGGCGCCAGCGAGGACCCCTACCCCTGCTTTATGAGCTACGGTCTCGGCTTTTATGAGTTTTTCCAGTTCGCGGAGGATATCGGCGCGGCTCCCTTGCCGGTGCTGAACTGCGGCCTCTACTGTCAGATGCGCGGCCGCGGTCCCGTTCCCATGGATTCCGACCGCTTCAAGGCCTACGTGCAGGATATGCTCGATCTTGTGGAATTTGCCAACGGTCCCGAAACCTCCGTCTGGGGCAAAGTCCGCGCTTCCCTCGGCCATCCCGCGCCGTTCGGTCTCAAATATATCGGTATCGGCAATGAGAACGAAGGCACGGACTATTATGAGCGGTATGCGGCCTTTTACGACGCATTGGAAGCCGCGAAAGAAGAAAATCCGGCGCTCTACGGCGATATTGAGCTCATCTATTCCGCGGGCGCGGCGGACGCCACCCACAGCGCCAACTATATCAGATCGTATGAATACGCCAAAGAGTGGCTGCAGTCGCATCCGGGCAAAACGGCAACGGATTTTGCCGCCGCCACCGACCAGCACTACTACAACACCCCCGAGTGGTTTTTACAGAACACCGATTACTACGATCCAGAAAACTATAAGCGCGCGGACGCCGAAATGACCGACACTCCCTACGGCGGCGCGATCCCGGCGTTCGTGGGCGAATACGCGGCAAGGAGCAACACCCTGAAAGCGGCGCTGGCGGAAGCAGCTTACATGACAGGCCTTGAGCGCAACGGCGACATCGTGAAAATGGCGGCCTACGCGCCGCTCTTCGGCAACCTCACAGCCAGCCACTGGCGGCCGGATCTCATCTGGTTCAACAATTCCGCGGCCTTCGGCTCCGTGAATTACGAGGTGCAGAAGCTCTTTATGAACCATCAGGGCGCAAAGCTGGTCGGAAGCACCCTTTCCGGCGCGGCAGCCGAGCAGCCGGATCTTGCCGGCGCCGTGGGCGTGGGCACGTGGTACACCGCCGCCGCCTTCGACAACACACAGGTCACCGACAACAAAACCGGCAAAACCATCGAAAAAGACAGTTTCACCATGCCGGATCTCAAATACAAGTGGCAGTTCCCCACCGGCGGAGAATGGAAAGCGCAAAACGGCCGCATGGTGCAGAGCGACACCTGGATGCCCAACACCGTGGTGGGCGCCGTGGCTTATCTCGGCGCTGCCGACTGGACAGATTATACCTACACCGTGGACGCCACAAAGCTTGACGGCAGTGAGGGCTTTCTGATTCCCTTTGCCGTGCAGGACGAAAACAACTGCTTCTTCTGGAATTTAGGCGGCTGGGGCAACACCGTTTCGTGCCTCCAGCGGGTGAAGGACGGCGAAAAGACCGGGCAGATCATGGGAACCGTCAAACCCTTTGTCGCCGAGACCGGCAAAACCTACCATCTGAAGGTCACAGTCTCCGGCCGGAACATCAGGTGCTGGGTGGACGACGCGCTCTTTATCGACTACACCGACGCGAAGGAATGTGAGAGCGAAGCCTATCAGGTGGCGAGCCTTG
>CACZOP010000106.1 GCA_902782845.1 Oscillospiraceae bacterium
GAACAGATGGCCCGCGGTGCCCTCCGCCGGGCGGGTATCGGTCGCGTTGCAGCCTTCACGGTCGCACACAGCCATTGCCGTGCCGTCGGCGGTGCAGGTGGCGTCGTTCTGATACACGTAGTTCGTGAACAGATGGCCCGCGGTGCCCTCCGCCACGCGGGTATCGGTCTCATTGCAGCCTTCGTAGTCGCATACCGCAATCTCTGTGCCGTTCTCGGTGCAGGTGGCGTCGTTCTGATACACGTAATTGGTGAACACGTGTTCGTGGGAAACACCCGCCCCGTGCTGACGCACAAAATCCAGGAAGCAGTCCTCGTCGTTTTCTGCCGTAATGAATACAAACCCATCGAAATCCGTAAAAATCGACGTTGCGTCGCTGTTAATGCTGAACGGCACCCCGGCGTATAACACGATTTCTTCTTCTTCCAGGTCCCAGGATTCCGCCCAGGCAGCAAGATCAAGATAGTAGTCCCCATCTGCCAGCGCGTCGCTGTCGGCGGTGGGCAACGGAACAAAACCGTGCGCGCGGATATAAGGGAAATAATAGGTCCCGGTTTCCTCGTCTTTACTGAAGGTGAGTGCATCCTCGCGCGTTGTGATTTTCATGCTGAGCCAATCGTCGCTGAGATAATATCCCGTAACTAAAGAAACTTGTTCCTGCGGCATTCCCGTGTCGGTGACAAACGACTGAAGATCGAACCAGAAATCGCCTTCCTCCAGCGTTTCACTGTCCGCAGTGGGCAGCCAGATCCAGCTGTCGGCGAATCCGACAAGGCTGAACATCGAAAGCATCATGACCATGGATAAAACAATTGCCAGGGATTTTTTCATCGTTTTCATATATGTCCTCCCATAAATATACTTGGCAATTAAATTATAATCCACTTGTTATCTTAATGCAAGAGGATCGACGGCTGTGAGGCCACAAAAAAAACCGGTCGGTTTTGTGCAGTTTGCCTTTTTACAAGCAGCCGCACCCGGCCGGTATACGGTTTTCTTCTCCATCACGCTCCGATCAACAAAGACGCAAGGCTTCCGGCTCTGCGCGCGGCGGCGGGCGTCCGGCCGACAGGCCGGTCTTGCAGGACGCTCATTGCACATTCACGGTTTGGTACGCCGTCCGCCTTCGTCCTGAAAACTGCGCTGCGCTTATGCCGGGGACCGCTGCGCTGCGAGCCTCGCGTTCACCTGCTGCACGATATAGGGAAATCTCCCGCCGAGATACGGGCCGGGGCAGCCGGTGGCGGCAAACATTTTGTGCATGGTGAGATTGCCGCAGGCGTCTCCCGTGAAAACCAGCCTGTCGATCCCGTTGCGCAGGCAGATATCAACGCACAGATCGATGAGCCTCGCGAGCGCGATATCCGAAACGTGCCAGTTGGGCGCGCCGCCGTCGTTCGACACCTCGATCGTGACCGCCCGCATATCGTTCACTTCGGAGGAGGACGTCCACGCCCGGTATTTTTCCTCCACGTTCATGCCGATGCTGCCGTCGTAGCCGATGCAGTAGTTTGCGGAAACGTCGCGGTCGGTCGCCGTAAAATAGTCGCAGCACTGCTTCGCCGTCCTCTTTTCCGCCATATGGTGAATGGTGATCTTGTCGATTTTGTGGTTTCTCTTATCGTGCTTGTTGGTGAGATTCGTGTAGGTAACGAGGCTCGAATTACTCTCTTTCAGCTCCAGCCCCACCGCTACGCGCAGGATCGATCTTGCGTCTCCGGCTTCGAGCTTGCCGCTGCTGTCGTAGTCCGCGGCAAGAAACGGCCTTGTGCCCCTGCTGAAATCGTAGGATACGGTCGCGTCTTCGTCGGCGTAAAGCCCCACCGAGGCCCGGAGCGCAAGGCGGGCGTCGGCGGCAGTGATCCTGCCGTCGCTATCGACGTCGCCGCGATCGAAATCGACCGCGTAAGCGACGTTCCCGATCGCAATGCCGTAGGCCTGCTTCAGCCTGATCCCCGCGTAGTTCTTAACGTCCTTCACCGTGAGGGCGGAAACGTCTTTATCCGGCAAAAAATTGAATATGCTCGCATAGAAAACGCCGTCGCCCGCTGCGGACGCCTCTCTGTTCGCCGCCCACATCTCATAGGTCACGGATCTTCCGTTGTTCGTAAAAACAACGTTTCTTGTGCTGATCGTTCTGGTATCCATATACTGGGAAAAGGCGATCGTATAAAACACTTTCTTTTCCGCCTCGGAGTATTTTTTTGTAACGCCGATCACCTCCGGCGCGGCGGTCGTCACAAGCGAGACCGAAACTTCCTTTCCGCCGGAAGGGACCGTCGTCCAACCGGAATACGCGGTTTTATAGTTGGCTTTTGTAATTCCGACAGTCCATCTTCCGCCGGGCACGTTCCATCTGAACGTGCCGGCTTCATCCGTGACCTGCGGATTGGGCTGCCCGGCCGCTTCCGCGTTCCAGACGACGGCGTTCCCTGCCGCGTCCTGGCAGAAGAGCGTCGCCCCCGCGCCTTCAACGCGGTTTGACTTTACGGCCTCGTAAACGCAGCCGGAGATCTGAGCGCCGGAAGCCGCCGCCGCAGGCGGGGCAAAAAGGCCTGTTCCGGAGAGACGGTCCGCCGAAAAACCGCCGACCGGCACAAGGCTCAGTATCAGCAGCGCGGCAACAACGGATTTCAACGCTTTTTTTGTTTTTTTCATAAACTGCCCTCCGCTTACAGCACAAAGAATACAGGTTGATATTATCACAAAAAACAGAAAATGTCTATACCAAAAAAAGAGAAGACGCCGACTTGCGACGTCTTCCCCTGGCGCGCTGAAAGGGACTCGACGCGCGCCGCGCCGCGCGGCTTGGTCGCTCGCGGCTCTCACCGTCCACAGGACGGTGATTCAGTACCGCTCGTCCTTCGAGTCCCGGCAGCTTATATGTCTCCCGAAAAAAAAGAGAAGACGCCGACCTGCGACGTCTTCCCCTGGCGCGCTGAAAGGGACTCGAACCCCCGACCTACTGGTTCGTAGCCAGTTACTCTATCCAACTGAGCTATCAGCGCAAAACACTCTCTCGAATGCCCTACTATATTAGCACCAAATTCCGCAAAAGTCAACTGTTTTTTTCGCGGACGGAGCAATTTTTTTCCGCTTCGGTTTTCCGCATGGAGCAAGCCCGTTTTTTCCGATCCCGCCGCTTTGCGCCGCCTTGTGAAAAAGCCGTTTATCTGCCCCGCCAGACACGGACGGAAAAGGTTTTTCCGCATCTGGGGCAGCGGGAGGTATGCTTGCCCTTTACCCGCCGGAGACGCAGCTTCGCGCTGCAGAAGGGGCAGGCACGGTAGATATAATCCGGATCCTTCTTTTTTTTATACTTTTCCTTCTGCCGCTCGAAAAACGGCAGAAACTTGCCCCGCAGCCGCAGATAACGCTCGTTTTCCACCGTGCGGTCATAGGTATTGCGGGACAGGATACGGAAGATCGCGTAAACGTAGATCAGCGTGTTCAGCAGCCAGAAGACGAAATAAACCCTGCGGAAGGGCGTCCACCGCAGAATGCCGGAAATAAGCCAGAACACGATCGACAGCCCGAAAAGGAAACGACCGAACTGATCGAACCCGTAGCGGCCCGCCATGAATTGCCGCAGCTTCAGCATAAAATTCGACATGATTGCTTCTTCCTTTCAAATCGTCCCGCTGAAAACCGCGGGGATCAGCAGCAGCATCCGCCGCCGTAGTAGCCGCCGTCGCCCGCCGCGCCGCTGCCCCGGCAGAACAGCCACGAGAAAAAGTTCAGCACGGCGTTCCCCAGACACAGCCAGAGGCAGGGGTGCCACCGGCGTCTCCGGCTTCTGCCGTAGGCGCCGCTCTGTTCGCGGTAATCGTCCTCCACCTGCAGGATCCGGCGATAAAGGGTCTCGTAGGCGGTGTTGCCGGGTTCCTCCTCATAGGCTCTCTGCGCGTATTCCTTTGCAAGAATGCGGTTCCCCGCGCCGAAATTCGCCACCGCGCTCAGGTAATACCACCGGGCGTTGTGCAGCGGGATCCCTTCCAGCACCCGCAGCGCCTGCACGTATTCCCGGGCGTTGATCAACACCCGGGCGGATTCCAGCTGCTCGGCATAGGGCTCGTTCCGCGTATCGCCGGAACCGAAATCCCGGTCGTACTGCGGACCGGAATAAGACTGCCCGTTATAATACACCCGGAAACCATAGCGCCGCAGAAGCTCCGCCAGCGGATCGAAGCCATCCCCGGCCCCGCCGAAGGGGCTGCCCGCATAAGGGCTGCCGTAGGATACGGAGGGCCCCGCCGACCGGGCGCTCTCGGGCGTCCAGCCGTTTTTGATCATATCGTAGGCGGCGTTGATCTCGCTCATTTTCTCCGCCGCGGCCGCGTCCCCGGGATTCAGGTCCGGGTGATACTTTTTTGCGAGGGTACGGTAGGCTCTGGTCACTTCTTCGTCGCCCGCGCCGGGCTCCAACCCCAGCACCTTATACGGATTTTCGATCATCCTGCCGTTCCCTCCTTTGCTTTTCGGTTTCATACTGCGCCCAAATGCCGGAAAGCAGCACGTTTTTCACGATCGCCCGGTTTTCGCCGCCGGGCAGCTGCTCCAGGAACGCCATGCAGGCGGCAAGCTCCTGCTCCAACAGCGCCTCGCTCGCCGCAAACCCGAGTTTCACGAGCGGATTATACCGCCGTTTTCTTAAATCTGCCTGCAAATCCACCGCCGCGTCCATCAGATAGACCGCCCGCCCCAGAGCGCTGCCGAAAGCAAAAAGCGCTTCTCTCTGCGTTTCGCTCCCCCGGGCAAACACGGTCCCCAACAGCACGCCGAAGGCGGCGGCGGGCAGATCGGGCCGCAGCTCGTTTGCGGCCTCCATTTCCGAAAGCGCGGACAAGCAATCCACGATCGCGGCGCTCTGCACCGGGTATTTTGCCGAAAGCCGCAGCGCCTCCTGCCGGAACAGCGCTGTTTTCAGGCGGTTGCGCGCGCCGCCGTCGTCCCGCAAATCGTCGTCAAACTTATAATACGCCAGCAGGAGATTCATGTCCGCGGCGTAATCCGTAAAGCGGTTACGGCGGATCAGGTGCCGCCGGAAGGGATGCACGCCGCAGCGTATCTCCGCTTCCGCGAACGGTTCGTTATGCAGATCCGAAAGGACGAGGATGGGCAGCACGAAATCGTAGGTGAGCGCCGCGCGGGCATAAAAGGGGCCTTCTTTGCCCAACGCCCGGCACAGCCCGCAGTATACGGCGCGGTAATGCCGCCGCTGTTCTTCCGACAACCGTTCCGGATCGACCGCCGCAAAACCGAACATCGCGCTTCCCTCCCTTTTGCCAGATCGGCCCTTCAACCTCATTTTTACCATATTTTTTCGCTTTTGTAAACGGCAAGGAACATTTTGATATTGATTTTTTTAAAAATATCGTTATAATTGTACTGTAAAAAACAATTTGGAGGAAAATCTGATGTTAGTATCCGCAAAGAAAATGCTGGACGACGCCAAAGCGGGCAAATACGCGGTGGGTCAGTTCAACATCAACAATCTGGAATGGACCAAGGCGGTCCTGCAAACGGCGGAGGAGCTACGTTCCCCCGTGATCCTCGGCGTGAGCGAGGGCGCCGGCAAATACATGTGCGGCTTCAAGACCGTGGCCGACATGGTAAAGGCCATGATGGACTACTTAAAGATCACCGTGCCGGTGGCGCTGCATCTGGACCACGGCACCTATGAAGGCGCCTACGCCGCCATGGACGCGGGATTTTCGAGCGTGATGTTCGACGGCTCCCACTACGCCATTGAAGAGAACATCGCAAAAACCAAAGAGATCATCGAAAACGCCCACGGCCGCGGCATCTCGGTGGAAGCTGAAGTCGGCGCCATCGGCGGCGAGGAAGACGGCGTTGTGGGCGGCGGCGAGGTCGCGGACCCCGACGAGTGCAAAATGATCGCCGACCTGGGCGTGGACATGCTGGCCGCCGGCATCGGCAATATCCACGGCAAGTATCCCGAAAACTGGGCGGGACTGCGCTTTGACGTGCTGGACGCCATCCAGCAGAAAACCGGCGAAATGCCGCTGGTGCTCCACGGCGGCACGGGTATCCCGGCCGACATGATCAAAGAAGCCATTTCTCTCGGCGTTTCGAAGATCAACGTGAACACCGAATGCCAGTTGAGCTTTGCCGCCGCCACCAGAGAATACGTGGAAGCGGGCAAGGACCTGCAGGGCAAGGGCTTCGACCCCCGCAAGCTTCTGGCGC
>CACZOP010000107.1 GCA_902782845.1 Oscillospiraceae bacterium
TCCCGCCGACGGAATGGATCGCGGCGGAGCCAGCGAAATCATGGAACCCCATCTGCGCCAGCCATCCCTGCGGGTTCCATACCCAACCGGCTTCCACCGGATACACGATCAGAGAGATCACGCCGGAATAGATACAGTAGGAAAGGAATTTCGTGCGTTCCGCCATGGCGCCGGAAACGATGGTGGCGGCGGTGGCGCAGAACACAAGGTTGAATACGAAAGACGGCGCCTGCCCGCTTTTTAAGAAGCCGCCGAAATCCGTCAGAATTTCAAGGTTCGGCACGCCGAACAGGCCGAAAACGTAGTTTTCCGCCATCATCAGGCTGAAGCCCAGCAGCACGAACACCACGGTGCCGATACAGAAATCCATCAGGTTTTTCATGATGATATTTCCGGCGTTCTTGGCCCGTGTAAAGCCGGTCTCCACCATGGCGAAGCCCGCCTGCATCAGGAACACCAGCGCCGCGCCGATCAGAAACCAGACGGCGAAAACCTCTGCCGTCGCCGATTCTTCCACAAGTTTTGTGATTTCTTCGATTGCCATTGCAAAACCCTCCTTCGTATGGCAAACGGAAAAGGCGTCTTTCCAACCGCGGACCGTCTGCCGCGAGAAAAAAGACGCCTTTGCCTTATTCTATGATCCTTTCAAAACCGAAAAGATAACATCCCTGAACAAATCTGTTCAAAGACGCCATTGCCTTTTCTTTCTTTTATAATATGCCGGTCAGGAACAACGACAACGGTTTCCCCGCGCAGCCGGCTTTTCAAACCGCGTCGATAGTGGAGATCCCGAGCGTGGATTCCTCCAGCACGTCCAACAGCATACGGACAGTATCCAGCGACGTGAGCATGGCCACGCCCTGCCCGGCGGCCGCGCGGCGGATGGCGGCGCCGTCCCCGTAATGGAGGCCCGAGAGCACCGCCCGGGTGTTGACCAGGTAGCTGACGTAACCGGCCCTCAGGGAATCCAGTACCTCCTCGCTGCCTTCGCTTGGCTTTCTGCGGATGATTGTGGGGATGCCGTTTTCCCGGAGGACTTCCCCGGTCAGGGTCGTCGCCTCGATATTGAAACCCATCTCGTAAAACCTGCGGATCAGCGGTATCGTTTCCTCTTTATCCTCATCGGCTACGCTCACCAGCACCGTGCCGTATTTTTTGAGCGTCACACCGGAGGCGGTCAGCGCTTTATAAGCGGCCCGGTGGAGCTTATCGTCGTAGCCGATGGCTTCGCCGGTGGATTTCATTTCCGGGGAGAGATAGCCGTCCAGCCCGCCCAGCTTCGAGAAGGAAAACGCAGGGACCTTTACGTAAAAACGGTCTTTTTCCGGCGGACAGCCCCTGAAGATCCCCTGCTCCGGCAAGGTCAGCCCCAGACAGGCAAGCGTCCCAATATCCGCCAGCGGATATCCCGTGGCCTTGGACAAAAACGGAACGGTGCGGGAGGAGCGGGGATTGACCTCGATGATATACACGTTTTCATTTTCGTCCACAATAAACTGGATGTTGAACAGCCCCACGATGCCGATGCCGAGCCCCAGCTTTTCGGTGTATGTAAGAATCCTGCCTTTTACTTTTTCGGAAAGGCTGTAGGGCGGATAGACGCTGACGGAATCGCCGGAATGCACGCCGGTGCGCTCCACCAGCTCCATAATACCCGGAACGAACACGCGCCGCCCGTCACAGACGGCGTCCACCTCCACCTCTTTGCCGCGGATATAGTGGTCCACCAGCACGGGTTTCTCCTCGTCGATCTCCACGGCGGTCCGCAGATACATACGCAGATCCGCTTCCTTGGCCACGATCTGCATGGCTCTGCCGCCCAGCACGAAGCTGGGGCGAACAAGCACAGGATAGCCGATCGCCCGCGCAGCGGCGACGCCCTCTTCCACGCTCGTCACGGCCTGCCCCTTCGGCTGCGGAATGTGCAGCCGCAAAAGCAGCTTTTCAAATTTATCCCTGTCCTCGGCGCGTTCAATCGCTTCACAATCCGTCCCGATGAGCTTCACGCCCCGGGCGTGCAACGCCGGAGCCAGATTGACGGCCGTCTGCCCGCCCAACGTCGCGATGACGCCCTCGGGCTGTTCCAGGCGGATCACGTTCATCACGTCCTCAACGTTGAGCGGCTCGAAATAGAGCTTGTCGGAGCAGGTGTAATCCGTGGAGACGGTCTCGGGGTTATTATTGATGACGATGGCTTCATATCCGGCGGCGCGGATCGTCTGCACCGCGTGGACGGTGGAATAATCGAATTCGATTCCCTGCCCGATGCGGATGGGGCCCGCGCCCAGCACGACGATCTTCTTTTTATCCGAAACGACCGACTCGTTTTCCTCTTCGTAAGTGGAATAGAAATAGGGCACGTAGCTTTCAAATTCCGACGCGCAGGTGTCGATCATCTTGTAAACCGGCGCGATCCCGTTTTGCAGGCGCAATTCGCAGACCGCCGCCTCCGTCATGCCCCAAAGCCGCGCCACGGCGGCGTCCGAAAAGCCCATCCGTTTGGCGTTCAGCAGTTCTTCCGCCTCCCCCACGGCGGCGGACAGCATTTTTTCTTCCTCAACAATATGCGCCAGCTTCTGAATAAAGAAGCGGTCGATCGCCGTCGCTTCCGCGATCCTTTCGATACCGGCTCCCAGACGGAGCAGCTGCGCCAGCGCGAACACGCGGTCGTCCGTGCCCTCTCCCACATAGGTCAACAGCGCCCTTGCCGTCATCCCGTCGAATTTCCTGAGATACAGATGGTCCGCGCCGGTTTCCAGCGAACGAATCCCTTTCAGCAGACTTTCTTCAAAGGTCCTGCCCACGCTCATCACTTCGCCGGTGGCCTTCATCTGGGTGGAAAGGGCGTGATCCGCGTCGGTGAATTTATCAAAGGGAAAGCGCGGAAGCTTTGTGACCACGTAGTCGAGCGCCGGCTCAAAGGCGGCCGGGGTGTTTGCGAGCATGATCTCCTCCAGCGTCATACCGATCCCTATTTTTGCCGAGACCCGCGCGATGGGATAACCGCTGGCTTTGCTCGCCAGCGCCGAGGAGCGGGACACACGGGGATTGACCTCGATGAGATAATACTGCGAAGAACGGGGATCCAGCGCAAACTGCACGTTGCAGCCGCCTTCGATTTGCAGCGCCCGGATGATCTTCAGGGCGCTGTCCCGCAGCATCTGATACTCTTTGTTGGTAAGGGTCTGCGAGGGGCAGACCACAATGGAATCGCCGGTATGGATCCCCACCGGATCCATGTTCTCCATGTTACAGACGGTGACGGCGGTGTCGTTCGCGTCCCGCATCACCTCATATTCGATCTCCTTGTAGCCCTTCACGCTTTTTTCAATCAGCACCTGCCCCACGGGCGAAAGCTTGAGGCCGTTTTTCAATAGCCCCGTCAGCTCCGTTTCATCCCGGGCAAAGCCGCCGCCGGTGCCGCCCAGCGTAAAGGCGGGGCGCAGCACCACGGGATAGCCGATTGTTTCCGCGATGCGCCGCCCCTCTTCAAGGGAACCGGCCACTTCGGAAGGCAGAACCGGCTCGCCGAGGGATTGGCACAGCGTCTTGAACAGCTCCCTGTCCTCCGCCCGGGCGATGGAGTCGCTTTTTGTGCCCAACAGCTCCACGCCGCACTCCTGCAGCACACCCTTTTTCTCCAGCTGCATGGCAAGGTTCAGACCGGTCTGCCCGCCGATGCCCGGGAGCAGCGCGTCCGGCCGTTCAAAACGGACGATCCGGGCAAGGTATTCCAGCGTCAGGGGTTCCATATAAACCTTGTCCGCCATGGCGGTATCCGTCATAATGGTGGCGGGGTTGGAGTTGCACAGCACCACCTCATATCCTTCTTCTTTCAGGGCAAGGCAGGCCTGGGTGCCGGCATAGTCGAATTCCGCCGCCTGCCCGATGACGATGGGGCCGGAGCCGATCACCAGTATTTTATGGATATCCGTTCTCTTCGGCACGTCATTTCCCTTCTTTCATCAGGCGGACAAAAACGTCAAACAGATAGGCGCTGTCCTGCGGCCCGGGGGCGCTTTCCGGGTGGTACTGCACGCCGAAAGCCCTGTCCCGCTCGCAGGCCACGCCCTCCACGGTGGAGTCCAGCAGATTGACGTGGGTCACGGCCAGCGGCGTGGCAGCAAGGCTGTTCCGATCCACGGCGTAGGAGTGGTTCTGCGAGGTGATCTCGATCTTGCCGGTTTGGAGGTTTTTCACCGGGTGGTTGCCGCCCCGGTGCCCGAATTTCAGTTTGTACGTTTTTGCTCCATAGGCCAGCGACAGGATCTGATGGCCTAAACAGATCCCAAACACGGGGACACGCCCCAGCAGCGCCTGAACGGCGCCAACCGCTTCGGGCACGTCCGTGGGATCGCCGGGACCGTTGGAGAGAAACACTCCGTCCGGATGCAGGGCGAGGATCGTTTGAGCGCCGGTGTTCCAAGGAACCGCCGTCACCCGGCAGTCCCGCGCACAAAAGGAACGGAGGATGTTTTTCTTCATGCCGCAATCCACGGCGACGACATGAAATTCCGCCTTTTCGCTTCCCACGTGATCCATTGCTTTGCGGCTGACCCGCGCGACGGCGTCTTTGGGCGGCGAAAACGCCGCAATGCGGGCAAGGCCTTCCTCCAACGGCATACCGGCGGTGGTGAGCAGTGCCAACCGGCTGCCGCGATCCCGTATGGAACGGTTGAGCTTTCTTGTGTCCGCACCGGAGATCCCCGCGATCCCATACCTGCGCATCACGTCCCCCAGCGTTTCCATGCTGCGGTAATGGGAGGGGAAGTCGTTATAGTCCCGTACGATCAGCGCGCCGACGGAAGGCGTATCGGATTCATAGTCCTCCGCCGCCATGCCGTAGTTGCCGATCAGGGGGTACGTCATCACCACCGCCTGATCGGTATAGGACGGATCGGACAAAATCTCCTGATACCCCGCCATGGAGGTATTGAAAACCAGCTCAAGGATCGCGTCTTTCTCCGCGCCGAAACCGTTTCCGAAGTATTCCTCTCCGTCCGCCGTAATGATTTTTCTGTCAGCTCTCATGTTCCTTCATCTCTTTTGCCGCGCCGATAAAGCCGAGAAACAGCGGATGCGGGCGATTGGGGCGGCTCTTGAATTCGGGATGGTACTGCACGCCGACGTGGAACGGTCGGTCGGTGAGCTCCACGGTTTCCACCAATCTGCCGTCGGGGGAAAGGCCGCTGAGCGTCAGCCCCGCGTTCTGCAATATTTCACGGTAATCGTTGCTGAATTCATAGCGGTGGCGGTGGCGCTCGGAGATCAGCGCCTGCCCGTAACAGCGTTCCATGGTCGTGCCCGGCGTGATCGCACAGGGGCAGGCGCCGAGGCGCAGCGTGCCGCCCTTGTCGATATCGTCGCTCTGGCCGGGCATGAAGTCGATCACCTTATGCCGGCATTGCTCGTCGAATTCGCCGGAGTTGGCGTCCGCGATCCCGGCGGCGTTCCGGGCAAATTCGATCACGGCGATCTGCATGCCGAGGCAGATCCCGAAATAAGGAATGCGGTGCTCTCTTGCGTACTGCGCCGCAAGGATCATCCCCTCGATACCGCGGCTGCCGAAACCGCCGGGCACCAGAATACCGTCCAGCCCGAACAATATCTCGTCCGCGCCTGCCGCCGTCACGGTTTCGGAGTCGATCCAGCGGATCTCGATATGCACGCCGTGGGCGTAGCCCGCGTGCCGCAGCGCTTCCGCCACGGAGAGATAGGCGTCGTGCAGACCCACGTATTTGCCCACCAGCCCGATGGTCACGGTGCTTTGGCGGGCGTTGATCTGTTCCACCATATCCCGCCATTCCGTCAGCTCCGGCGGAGGAACGTCCAACCCAAGCTCCCGGCAGACCACGTCGGAAAAACGTGATTTCTCCAGCATCAGCGGCGCTTCATAGAGGTTGGGCAGCGTCACGTTTTCGATCACGCAGTCGGGCTTCACGTTGCAGAACAGGGCAATCTTTTGAAAAATGCTCTCTTCCAGCGGTTCGTCGCACCTGAGCACGATGAGATTCGGGTGCACGCCCATACCCTGCAGCTCCTTCACACTGTGCTGCGTGGGTTTGGATTTGTGTTCCTCCGAACCGTGCAGATAAGGCACCAGCGTCACGTGGATAAAGAGGCTGTTTTCGCGCCCCGCCTCCAGCGAGATCTGCCGCGCCGCCTCAATAAACGGCTGGCTTTCGATATCGCCGATGGTGCCGCCGATTTCGGTGATCACCACGTCGGCGTTCGTTTTTTTGCCCACGCGATATACGAAGTCCTTGATCTCATTGGTGATATGCGGGATCACCTGCACCGTAGAACCGAGGTACTCTCCCCTTCTCTCCTTATTGAGCACGTTCCAGTAGACCTTGCCGGTGGTGAGATTGGAGTATTTGTTCAGATCCTCGTCAATGAACCGTTCATAATGGCCGAGGTCGAGATCGGTCTCCGCGCCGTCCTCCGTTACAAAAACCTCTCCGTGCTGATAGGGGCTCATAGTGCCGGGATCCACGTTGATGTAGGGATCCAGCTTCTGCGCCGCCACCTTTAATCCCCGCGCCTTGAGCAACCGCCCCAGCGACGCGGCGGTGATGCCTTTCCCGAGGCCGGACACCACACCGCCGGTGACGAAGATATATTTCGTCATTTTTTTCACCCCGCCTTATTTCTTGATTCACAGTTCTCAATCATTCCCACTCCACCGTTGCCGGAGGTTTCGACGTGATATCGTAAACCACCCGCGTGATCCCCGGCACTTCGTTCGTGATCCGGCTGCTGACGCGCTCCAACAGGTCGTAAGGCAGGCGCGTCCAGGCCGCCGTCATGAAATCGTCGGTGGAGACTGCCCGCAGCGCAAGCACGTAGCCGTATGCGCGGGCGTCGCCCATTACGCCCACGCTTTTCGTATCGGTCAGCGCCGCGAAATACTGATTCGCCTGCTGCGGCAGCGTCGCCGCCTCCAGTTCTTCCCGGAAAATGGCGTCCGCCTCCTGTAACATCGCGACTTTTTCCGGCGTCACTTCGCCGATCACGCGCACACCGAGGCCCGGCCCCGGAAACGGCTGCCTCCACACGAGGGCTTTCGGCAGTCCTAACTTCTCACCGATCTCACGCACCTCGTCCTTGAAAAAATCCCGCAGCGGCTCCGCGATCTGAGAGAAGCCCATCTGTTCCGGCAGACCGCCCACGTTGTGGTGGCTTTTGATGACGGCGGCGTCCCCCTTGCCGCTTTCCACCACGTCCGGGTAAATGGTGCCCTGCGCCAGCACCTCGTTTTTTCCCAGCTTCTTCGCTTCTCTTTCAAATACCCGGATAAACGCTTCGCCGATGATCTTCCGTTTCTGCTCCGGATCGGTCACACCCTTCAGCTCCTTAAAAAAGCGCTCTGCCGCGTTCACACGCACCAGTTTTATTCCGAACCCTTGCGAAAAGGTGTGTTCCACAAAATCGCCCTCGTTCTTGCGCATCATGCCGTGATCCACAAAAACGCAGACCAGCCGGTCGCCCACCGCCCTGTGCAGCAGCACCGCCGCCACGGCAGAATCCACCCCGCCCGACAGCGCCAGCAGCACGCGCTTGCCGTCCAGCCGCCAGCGGTATTCCGATATTGTTTGTTCGATCACGTCGTCCAGCTGCCAGTCGGTCCCACAGCCGCAGACGCCGAACAGGAAGTTACGCAAAACGGTCTCGCCGCAGACGCTGTGGGTCACCTCCGGGTGGAACTGCACGCCGAACAGCCGCCTGTCTTCGTCGCACACGGCGGCGACAGGACATTTTTCGGTGGAGGCGATCACGGTAAAGCCGACCGGCGGCGCGGCGACGGCGTCCGTGTGGCTCATCCACACAACGCTTGTTTCCGGCACGTCCCGGAACAGCACGCCGGGTTTTACCGTCAGCTCCGTTTTACCGTATTCGCTCCCCTTTTCCGAAGGCGCGACCGTCCCGCCCGCAAGAAAACACAAAAGCTGATGCCCGTAGCAGATGCCGAGGATTGGGATGCCCAGCGAAAGAACGGCGCTGTCGATCCGCGGCGCGTTTTCCGCATATACGCTGTTGGGGCCGCCGGTAAACACAATGCCGCGATAGCCGGCTGCCGAAATCTCCGCCGGGGTGATCCGGTTATATGCTTTGATCTCGGCAAACACGTGCAGCGCCCGGATGCGCCGCGCAATAAGCTGATCGTACTGCCCGCCGAAATCCAACACAAGAATCTTATCCATATCCCGTCTCCTTATCGCACAGGGCCGGAACAGGAAAGCGGCTGCGCTTTCGGTTCCGGTATTCTGACGTTATTTTCCGCTGTCGCCGTAGTTGGAAAGCACCCGCGCCGAAGGGTCGTTCACATTGCAGCCTTCCCAAGCTTTGTTGGGCATCCAGAAGTCGGCGATCATCTTCGCCTGCCCCGGGTAATATTTCTCAAAAATCTCCCGGTACAGCAGCGATTCCTTGGTAAACGGCTGCGCGTGGGTATACAGCTTTCTTTTTCTCTCGAATTCCGCGTCCGTGTACCGCGATTCGGCGTAGGCCTTCAGGTCGTCCACCATCGAATGGCCCACCGCGTCCGAAAACGCCGCCTTCTCACGCCACAAGATCTCATCCGGCAGATACCCCAGCCCTTCAAAGGCATGGCGCAGCAGATATTTCCCTTTATGATATCTGTTCATTTTCATTTCGGGATCCAGCGACATCACGTATCGGGCAAAATCCAGATCGCCGAAGGGCACGCGGGCTTCCAGAGAGTTTACGGAAATGCAGCGGTCCGCACGCAGCACGTCGTACATGTGCAGCTCCCGCACGCGCTTTTCGGCTTCCTTCTGGAATTCCGCCGCCGAGGGCGCGAAATCCGTGTATTTATATCCGAACAGCTCGTCGGAGATCTCGCCTGTGAGCAGCACCCGGATATCGGTGGTTTCGTGGATCGCCTTGCATACGAGATACATCCCCATGCTGGCGCGGACGGTGGTGATATCATAGGTGCCGAGCGCCTCGATCACCGTTTCGAGGGAGGCGACCACTTCTTCGGGCGTCATGAACACTTCGGTATGGTCGCTGCCGATAAAGTCGGCAACCTGCCGGGCGTATTTCAGGTCGATGGCGTCCTTCTCCATACCGATGGCGAAGGTTCTGATCGGCTCTTTACTCTCTTTTGCGGCAATGGCGCACACCAGTGAGGAATCGAGCCCGCCGGAAAGCAGGAAGCCCACCTTCGCGTCCGCCACCAGCCGCTTTTTGACGCCCGCGATCAGCTTTTCGCGGATGTTCAGGCATGCCGTTTCCGGATCGTCCCGGCAGACATCTTCCACGGCTGAAATATCGTTGTAGCAGATGAATTCGCCGTCTTTGTAATAATGCCCGGGCGGGAAGGGCCGGATTTTCTCCGTCAGCCCCACCAGGTTTTTCGGCTCGCTGGCAAATACGATTGCGCCGTTCTTATCATAGCCGTAATACAGCGGCCGGATGCCGAAGGGGTCGCGCGCCGCGACGAAGGAACCGGTTTTGCCGTCGTAAATCACGCAGGCGAATTCCGCGTCCAGCATACGGAACATATCCGTGCCGTATTCCTGCCACAGCGGCAGCAGCACCTCGCAGTCGGAATCGCTTTCAAACGCGTATCCCTTTGCCTTCAGTTCTTCCCGGATGGGCAAAAAGTCGTAGATCTCCCCGTTGCACACCACAGCGTCAGCATCCAGCTGAAAGGGCTGCATACCCTCCGGGTGAAGTCCCATGATGGCAAGCCGGTGGAATCCCAGCGCGCCTTTGCCGGTATTTACGATTTTCGTATCGTCCGGGCCGCGGGATTTCGTGCGGAAAAAGCCGTCGTAAAACGCGGCGCTCTCCCACGCCGGATCGCAGTAACCGATAATGGAACACATTTCCGTCACCTCATATTCACACGCCGAACAGCAGCGCGGCATAATCCGGGAAAGGCCAGTATTCCTTCGCCGTGACCTTTTCCGCCGCGTCGCAGCTTTCGCGCAGAGCTTCCATTGCGGGCAGCACCGTATCGCGGATCGCCGCCGATTGGGCGAGCACGTCCGTTCCCGGCAGATCCGCCAGCGCATCTTCCAGCGCCGCCGTTTTTTGGGCAATATCGTCTGTCAGACCGGAGAGCTTTTTTACAAGCGATTTCTCATAGCGGCAGGCGACGCCCGCGTCCAGCGCGGTTTTCCGGGAGGCGTTCAGCGCCAGCGCGGCTGAAAAGCTTTCCACCGCCGGCAGGATCTGGGTGTTCGCCATCCCGACCATCGTACGCGCTTCGATCCCCACCGACTTGCAGTAGTTCTCCAGCATGATCTCACACCGGGAATGCAGCTCGGCTTCGGAGAAAACGCCGTGAGAGATCAGCATATCCGCGTTCTTTTTATCCAGCAGATGCGGCATGCAGTCCGCTGTGGTTCTGTAATTGCAAAGGCCTCTTTCTTCGGCTTCGGCGATCCACGCGCCGTCGTAGCCGTTGCCGTTGAAGATGATGCGCTTATGGTCTTTGATCGTTTTTTTGATCATATCGTGCAGGGCGGTTTCAAAATCCTCCGCCTGCTCCAGCCGGTCGGCGTAAATCTTCAGAGACTCGGCCGCCGCGGCGTTGAGCATGATGTTGGCGCAGGCGATGGAATTGGAGGAGCCGAGCATCCGGAACTCGAATTTGTTGCCGGTAAAAGCAAAGGGAGAGGTGCGGTTGCGGTCGGTGGTATCCCGGTTGAATTTCGGCAGCACGTCCACGCCCAGCTTCATCTGCGTTTTTTCGGCGCCGTGATAAGGCGTATCGGTCTCGATGGCCTCCAGCACCGCATTCAGCTCGTCGCCGAGGAAAACGGAAACCACGGCGGGCGGCGCTTCGTTGGCGCCCAGGCGATGGTCGTTGCCCGCAGTTGCAACGGAAATACGCAACAGATCCTGATAATCGTCCACCGCCTTGATCACGGCGCACAGGAACAGCAAAAACTGTGCGTTCTCATAGGGCGTTTCGCCGGGGGAAAGCAGGTTTTGCCCCGCGTCCGTCGCGATACTCCAGTTGTTGTGCTTGCCGCTGCCGTTGACGCCTGCAAAGGGCTTTTCGTGCAGCAGGCAGACAAGGCCGTGTTTTAAGGCGACCTTCTGCATGATCTCCATGGTAAGCTGGTTCTGGTCGGTGGCAAGGTTCGTTGTGGTGTAGATGGGCGCGAGCTCGTGCTGCGCGGGGGCTACCTCGTTGTGTTCGGTTTTCGCAAGGATCCCCAGTTTCCAGAGCTCGTCGTTGAGTTCTTCCATAAACGCTGCCACGCGGGGCTTGATAACGCCGAAATAGTGGTCGTCCATCTCCTGTCCCTTGGGGGCGGGCGCGCCGAAAAGGGTGCGGCCGGTCAGCTTCAGATCGAGCCGCTGATCATACAGCGCCTTATCCACCAGAAAATACTCCTGCTCCGGCCCCACATTGGTTCTGACAGCCTTCGCTTCGGTGTTGCCGAACAGCCGTAAAATCCTGAGCGCCTGTTTGTTCAGCGCGTCCATGGAACGCAGAAGCGGCGTCTTTTTATCCAGCGCCTGACCGCCGTAAGCACAGAAGGCGGTGGGGATACACAGGGTCTTCCCTTTGATAAAAGCATAGCTGGTGGGATCCCACGCCGTATAACCGCGGGCTTCAAATGTGGCCCGCAGGCCGCCCGAGGGGAAAGAGGACGCGTCCGGCTCGCCCTTGATGAGCTCTTTTCCCGAGAACTCCATGATCACGCCGCCGTCCGGCGCGGGAGAAATAAAGCTGTCGTGCTTTTCCGCCGTGATGCCGGTGAGAGGCTGGAACCAGTGGGTATAATGCGTTGCGCCGTTCGCCACCGCCCAATCCTTCATCGCCGCAGCCACGGCGTTGGCAACACCGATATCCAGCGCCTTTCCTTCGTCAATGGTCTTCTTCAGCGATGCGTACACCTTCGCAGGGAGCGTCGCCTTCATTTTTCTGTCGTCAAA
>CACZOP010000108.1 GCA_902782845.1 Oscillospiraceae bacterium
CGGCGCGGAGATCGTCTCCGGTTCGCCGCCCGCCGCGGGGATGTTGCAGGGATAGACGCTCTCGAGCCGGTCCTCGTAGATGGAGACGAGCTCCGACAGCGGGACCGTCTCGCCGCCGCGGGTGAACGTCTGCTCCGCCGTGATCGTGCCGAGCGTGAGGGCGCCGGGGATGTCCTCGGCGGTCTCCAGCACGAACGCGCCGTAGCGGTAGCCGAAGAGCGCCTCGAGCGGGACGTCCGCTTCGAACGCGAAGCCGAAGCCGTTGCCGAGGGACATCTTCAAAATGCCCTCCGCCGCCCCGCCGAAGCCCGGCGTCCAGGCGGCGACGGCACTGCCGCTGTGCAGCAGGCCGTGGACCGTGTCGAAGAGCTTCAGCAGGCTCTCCGCGGCGGGCAGGCCGTCCGCGCCGTACGCCGGCGTCAGCAGCACCGCCCGGTCCCCCGCGCGCTTGAACTCGTTCGGGACGACGGAACCCGTCTTCTCCGTCGTGACGGCGAAGGAGATCAGCGTCGGCGGGACGTCGAGATCCTCGAACGAGCCGCTCATGGAGTCCTTGCCGCCGATGGCCCCGATGCCGAGCTCCATCTGCGCGCGGAACGCGCCGAGCAGCGCGGCCGCGGGCTTGCCCCAGCGCGCCGGCTCCCGCCGCAGCTTCTCGAAGAACTCCTGGAAGCTGAGGTAGACGTCCTCGAACTTCGCGCCGGAGGCGACGAGCTTGCTGACGCTCTCCACGACCGCAAGAAAGGCGCCGTGGTAGGGGCTCTTTTCGGTGATGTAGGGGTTGTAGCCCCAGGCCATCAGGGAGCAGTCGTCCGTATGACCCTCCTCCACGGAGATCTTCTGCGCCATTGCCTGGATCGGCGTGCGCTGGAGAGCGCCGCCGAAGGGCATCAGGACGGTGCCGGCGCCGATCGTGGAGTCGAAGCGCTCGGACAGGCCGCGGCGCGAGCAGACGTTCAGGTCGCCCGCAAGTGCCTTCAGGCCGTCCGCGAAGCCGGCGGGGATCTCCTTGTCAAAGGGCTTCGGGGCCTTTACAAGGACCTCCGCGTGCTTCTCTGCGCCGTTCGTGTCGAGGAACGCGCGGGAGATGTCCGCGATGGTCTGCCCCTTCCAGTGCATGACGAGGCGCGGGGACTCCGTGACCCTTGCGAGCACGGTGGCCTCCAGGTTCTCGCGCTCCGCGAGGGCGAGGAAGCGCGCCGCGTCGCCGGCCTCGACGACGACGGCCATGCGCTCCTGGCTCTCGGCGATCGCGAGCTCGGTGCCGTCCAGGCCCTCGTATTTCTTCGGCACGACGTCGAGGTCGATCTCCAGTCCGTCGGCGAGTTCGCCGACCGCGACGGAGACGCCGCCGGCGCCGAAGTCGTTGCAGCGCTTGATCATGCGGCTGGCCTCCGGATCACGGAAGAGGCGCTGGAGCTTGCGCTCCTCGGGCGCGTTGCCCTTCTGCACCTCCGCCCCGCAGGTCTCGAGGCTCTGCGCGGTGTGGGATTTCGACGAGCCGGTCGCGCCGCCCATGCCGTCGCGTCCGGTGCGGCCGCCCAGCAGGATCACGACGTCGCCGGGCGCGGGGCGCTCGCGGCGGACGTTCTTCTGCGGCGCGGCGGCGATCACGGCGCCGACCTCCATGTTCTTCGCGACGTAGCCGGGGTGGTAGATCTCGTCCACGATGCCGGTGGCCAGGCCGATCTGGTTGCCGTAGGAGGAGTAGCCGGCCGCCGCGGTGGTGACGAGCTTTCTCTGGGGAAGCTTGCCCGGAATGGTCTCGGAGACCGGGACGGTGGGGTCGGCGGCTCCGGTGACGCGCATGGCGCCGTATACGTAGGACCGGCCCGAAAGCGGATCGCGGATGGCGCCGCCGATGCAGGTGGCCGCGCCGCCGAAGGGCTCGATCTCGGTGGGATGATTGTGGGTCTCGTTTTTAAACAGGAGCAGCCAGGGCTCTTTTTTGCCGTCGGCTTCGATCTCGATTTTCACCGTGCAGGCGTTGATCTCCTCGCTCTCGTCAAGCTTTTGCAGCTTGCCGGCTTTTTTCAGCGCTTTCACCGAGAGGGTGGCAATGTCCATCAGACAGATGGGTTTCGTTCTGCCGAGATCTTTTCTTGTGGCAAGATACCGTTCCCACGCCTTCTGCAGGGTGGGATCCTCGAAGACCGCGCTGTCGATCACCGTTAAAAAGGTGGTGTGGCGGCAGTGATCGCTCCAATAGGTGTCGATCATGCGGATCTCCGTGATGGTGGGGTCGCGGCCTTCCGTTTTGAAATACGCCTGACAAAAGGCGACATCGTCCGTGTCCATTGCAAGGCCGTACTGTTTTACAAAGGCTTCGAGCCCCGCCCTGTCGAGCGCGTTAAAGCCCGCAAGGGTCCGCACGCCGGTGGGGATCTCGTAATCGGTTCGCAGCGTTTCCGGCTTCGGGAGCTGGGCCTCCCGCGCCTCCACGGGGTTGATCACATATTTTTTGATTTTTTCGATCTCTTCCGCCGTTAGGTCGCCATACAGGGCGTAGACCTTGGCGGAGCGGATCAGGGGACGCTCGCCCTGAGAAATGATCTGGATGCACTGGGCGGCGGAATCCGCCCGCTGATCAAACTGCCCGGGCAAAAATTCCACCGCGAAAACGGCGGCGTCGCCCGTTTCGGGGAACTCTGCCGTCACCACGTCCAGCTGCGGCTCCGAAAACACGGTTCTCACCGCGTAGTCGAACAGGTCTTCGGTGATGTTTTCTGCGTCGTAACGGTTAAACACGCGCACCTTTGTCAGCGCCGGGATCCCCAGAAGGGTGTTCGCTTCGGTTTGCAGGGTTCTGGCTTCGTGGTCCAGCCCCGCCTTTTTCTCAACAAAAATCCGGTATACCAAAGATATATCCTCCGCTTATATTAATTCGGCTTCCAGCGCCCGTTTGCCGATGTCGCGGCGGTAATAGGCGTTTTCAAAACTTATCTGTTCCACGTCCGCGTAAGAAGCCGCCAGCGCCTCTTTCAGCGTAGGCGCCACGTTGGTCACGCCCAGCACCCGCCCGCCGGCGGTTACCAGTTTCCCGTCTTTCAGCGCCGCGCCTGCAACGTAAACGCGGGGGGCGATCTCCGCGGGGATCGTCAGCGTATAGCCTTTTTCATAGGCTGCGGGATATCCCGCCGACGCCATGATCACGCACGCGGCGGCGCGATCGGAGAACTTCACTTCCGTCCCGGCCAGCGTGCCGTTGGTGGTTGCCTGCATCACGGTGAGCAGGTCGCTTTCCAGCAGCGGCAGCACCACCTGTGTTTCGGGGTCGCCGAACCGGCAGTTATATTCGATCACCTTGGGGCCGTCGGGCGTGATCATCAGCCCGAAATACAGGCAGCCCCTGAAGGTGCGGCCTTCCGCGTTCATGGCGTTAACGGTGGGCAAAAAGATCTCCTTCATGCAGCGGTCGGCGACCTCTTTTGTGTAGTAGGGGTTCGGGGCGACGGTGCCCATGCCGCCGGTGTTGAGGCCTTTGTCGCCGTCCAGCGCCCGCTTGTGATCCATGGATGAGACCATGGGGACCACGGTTTTGCCGTCGGTGAATGAAAGCACAGACACCTCGGGGCCGGTCAGGAATTCCTCAATAACGATGTTTTCTCCGCTTTTTCCGAATTTTTTGTTTTCCATCATTTCCCGCACAGCCGCTTTTGCGTCATCGCGGGTCTCGGCGATGATTACGCCCTTGCCGAGCGCCAGACCGTCCGCCTTGATCACGGTGGGGATCGGCGCGGTCTCCAGATAGTTCAGCGCCGCGGCCATGTCGCTGAAGGCCTCATATGTTGCGGTGGGAATACCGTATTTTTTCATCAGGTTTTTCGAGAACACCTTGCTGCCCTCGATGATGGCTGCGTTTTTACGGGGACCGAAGCAGGGGATCCCCGCCGCCTCCAGCGCGTCCGTCATCCCCAGCACCAGCGGGTCGTCCGGTGTGACCACGGCATAGTCGATCTGTTCCTTTTTCGCGAAGTCCACCGCGCCGTCAATGTCGGTGGCGGCAATGGGCACGCACACGGCGTCCGCGGCAATGCCGCCGTTGCCCGGCAGAGCGAAAACGGTTTCCACTGCGGTGTTTTCTTTCAGCTTTTTGATCACGGCGTGCTCTCTGCCGCCGGAACCGATAACAAGGAGTTTCATGAAGCTATCCTTTCTCAGAACTTCAGTTCATCTGTAAAATAGGCGTTGGAGTCCGCGCGCAGGCCTTTTTCGTCCTGTACGGAGATACGGAAATAGCCGTCGTCGGGGCGGATCCTGAATTCGGCGGCTGTGGCGGGCGCGCCGTTCTCGCCGTACCCGGCCATGCTGCTGCGGGATTTTGTGATGCAGTAGATCCGTACTGCGGGGGAGCACTCTACGTGCAGAATGTCGTCGTCCATCCACAACGCCCGGATCTCCGGCCCCTGAGAGGCATAGAAATGTCCTGCCAGAAGCGCAGAGGCGATGCTTTCGTAGTCGAGGCGCGGGGCTTTGATCACGGTAAAGCCGCCGAAGGAATCCCACTTTGGATGGTCCGGCTGCTGCCGGTTGTGGTTGTCGTCGGTCCCTTGCACGAACAGGCGCTGTCCGAGATGCAGAAAATCCTCGTAGACCCGGGGATTATACTCGTCGTAGCCCGAAACGATGCTGGAGTAATTGCTGATCTCCATGGCGTGCATCCCGTGATATTTCGAATACTCCGGGTACCGCTCCAGCGACCACACCGGGTGGTTATAGGTAACGAAAAAGCCTTTTTCTTTGCCGATGCGGATGGCTTCGTTGATGCATTCCGGCGAATACTCCCGCTCGAAATCGGGTTCGTCGGGATCGAATTTTGCCCGGGCGATTTTCTCCGGGCTCAGGTATTTTGTGCGGTGGAAGCAGGGTTGCAGGTCGATCTTCGCATCCAGCGCCACAAAGCAGAGGTGGCAGCATTTCGTTTCTTGCCGGTAGGTGCGCCGCTCCTCCGAGAAATCCATCTCAAAGCCTGTCATCATCAGGAAGCCGGGGTCCGATAAATCGTGGTGCGGCAGCATGAATTCGTGGTCGGTGATGCTGAGGACGGAATACCCCTGCGCTTTATAGGCTTCTTTCAGCTCGGCGGGCGTCAGTCTGCCGTCGGATTCGGTGGAATGGGCATGCAGATTCGCCTTGTAAAAAGCGCCGTTCAATGGCAAAAGTTCGGTTATCATTCGTGGGTCTCCAAAGAAAAATCAGTGGTGGAACAGGCGCATGCCGGTGAACGCCATCACCATGCCGTATTTGTTGCAGCAATCGATCACCGCGTCGTCGCGGATGGAACCGCCGGGCTCCGCCACATATTTCACGCCGCTCTTATGGGCGCGCTCAATGTTGTCGGAGAAGGGGAAGAAAGCGTCGCTCCCCAGCGCCACGTCTTTGATGGTGGCAAGGTAGGCCGCCTGTTCTTCTTTTGTAAAGGGGGCGGGCTGCGAAGTAAAGTATTTCTGCCAGTTGCCGTCGGCGCATACGTCCTCTTCGTTCTGGTTGATGTAGCCGTCGATCACGTTGTCGCGGTCCGGGCGGCCGATGTCGGCACGGAAGGGGAGGTTCAGCACTTTATCCGCCTGCCGCAGGAACCAGGTGTCCGCCTTGGATCCCGCAAGCCGGGTGCAGTGGATGCGGCTCTGCTGGCCTGCGCCCACGCCGATGGCCTGTCCGTCCACCGCGTAGCAAACGGAGTTCGACTGGGTGTATTTCAGGGTAATGAGGGAGATGATCAGATCTCTGGCAGCGCTTGCGGGCAGATCCTTGTTTTCGGTAACGATGTTCTGCAGCAGGTCGTTGTCGATCTTAAAGTTGTTCCTGCCCTGCTGGAAGGTGATGCCGAATACCTGTTTTGTTTCCTGCTCGGCGGGCACGTAGTCGGGGTCGATCTTCACGATATTATAGTTGCCTTTGCGCTTGCTTTTTAAGATCTCCAGCGCTTCGGGCTCATAGCCCGGGGCGATCACGCCGTCGGAGACCTCGCGCTTGATGAGCTTTGCGGTGGTCACGTCGCACACGTCGGAAAGCGCAACCCAGTCGCCGAAGGAGCACATGCGGTCGGTGCCGCGGGCTCTTGCGTAGGCGCAGGCAAGGGGAGAAGCGTCGAGCTCCGGGACGTCGTCCACAAAACAGGCTTTTTTGAGCTTTTCGGGCAGCGGGATGCCCACGGCGGCGGAGGTGGGAGAAACGTGCTTAAAGGAGGTCACGGCGGGAAGCCCCAGCGCCGCTTTTAATTCCCGCACCAGCTGCCAGGAATTGAAGGCGTCTAAAAAGTTGATGTAGCCCGGGCGGCCGCAGAGGATCTCGATGGGAAGGTCGCCGCCGTCCGCCATATAGATTTTGGAGGGCTTCTGGTTGGGATTGCAGCCGTATTTCAATTCAAATTCTTTCATTTTTTCTTCTCCTTATTTGTTTTTGTTGACGACGCGGTCATCCGCTTCCCCGGTGGCAAGGTCAACGTAGCGTACCCAAAGCGAAATTTTGTTGTCTTCGTTCAGCGCGCCCCACAGGGTGTTCGTGAATTCGTCGATGCTGTCGGGGATGGCGACCCGCTCCGGCTCGCCCTGGAAGGTGGGGATGGGATTGCCGTCGGTCACGTAGGTATGGATAAAATGCCCCAGCCCCGCGGCGGCGGGATAGGAAAAGCCGAAACGCGCGCAGGCGGAACCCGCGGCGTCGATGCTCTTTAAGATGCTCATATCGTAGGTAAAGTCGCCGTTTGCAAAGGTGAGCATTCCCGAAATGCGGGGTGTGAAGTTGGGAGCGTCCGGCTCAAAGCAGCGGCTTTCAAGCGCCTTGTTAAAGGAAAGCCCCTTTTCCAGCCCTTCATAGATCGTGTCGGTCTGGTCGCCGTTGGTCACGATCAGCCTGTTTTCAAACTGCCGTACGGCGGCGTAGATGATGAGGCTGGGATCCTCCACCTTCGAGGCGTCGAAGGGCTCGGTGAAGATCGCGCCGTCTTTTTCTGTGAACACGCGGTTGCGGGAATTGGCGCTTCTGCCCATGATGAAATACGCCGCCGCCGCTTTTGTGCCGTCCGCCGTTTTGCCGATGACGATGCCGCGCCCCACGTAGGGATTGTCTTTGATGCGTTCGCCGATGTCGTGAATTCTGTAGATGTCCATAATGCTTCCTCCCGTATATTACAGTGTTTTCTTTTCATTAATGGAACGGCTGACGGCTTCGGCAGCCTCTGGGAGCAGCAGCCATTCCGCCTGCTCCATCACGCGTTTCTGCAGGATCTCGGGGGTGTCGCCGGGCAGCACCTCCACCGCCTTTTGCAGCAGGATCTTACCGCCGTCGGGGATCTCGTTCACAAAGTGCACGGTGGCGCCCGTGACCTTCACGCCCTTTGCGAGCGCCGCTTCGTGGACTTTTAAGCCGTAGAAGCCCGCGCCGCAGAAGGAGGGGATCAGCGACGGATGCACGTTTATAATGCGTTCCGGCCAGCGGTTTGTGAAATCCGCGCTCAGAATGCTCAAAAAGCCCGCCAGCACGATCAGGTCGATATCATTTTCTTCCAGCAGCCGCAGGATTGCTGCCTCGAAGGCCTCCTGTGAGCCGCATTCCTTTTTCAGCACCGTCGCCGTTTTTACGCCCGCGTTTTCCGCACGGGTCAGGGCATAGGCGTCCGCTTTGTTTGAGATCACCAGCGTGATCCCGCCGCTTTTCAGCGCGCCGCTTTTCTCGGCGTCCAGCAGCGCCTGTAAATTTGTGCCGCCGCCCGAAACCAGCACGGCGATGTTCGCTTTGTTTTTCATAATCGTCCCCCTGTTTACGGAGCATGAAAGAATCCGGTTTATTTTTGCGGTTTGGATTTGATCATAGAGAGTCCCGGCAAAATCATGGCGCCGAGGGCGTTGCCCGCGATCACGATCCAGATAAAGGCGGTGGCGCGCAGGTCGATCATGCCGGACGCTGCGAAATAAAACATATCGGCGATGCTGTGCTCGAATCCCGCTAAAATAAACACAGGGATGCAGAACAGGATCCCCACGATTTTGTTTTTGTCGCGGTAGATACTTACGGCCAGATACATAAGAATGCCGCAGAACACGCCGCGCAAAAGGACCTGAAAGATACCGAGGGCCGGGCTGGCGGTCAGCAGTTCCAGTTTCTTTTCACACAGCGTATAAGCCGTGTCGCTGAGTTTTGGCTGTGAAAGCAGGATGGCGTAGCCGCCGAGCATAGTGCCGACCAGGTTGCCGAGCAATCCCAGCAGCAGAGTCTCAACTGTGTCTTTGTCGTGCTGTTCGGGGATGAATCCCACCTTGCCGGTAAACAGGGAATATCCTTTTAAGCAGATGCACAGCAGGGCCACGGTAAACAGCCCCGCGCCGATATATTTATTGTCGCAGGCCAGAAAAACCGCGCCGCCGATGCTGATGAGCAGACCGGCCGCAACGCCGGAAGCTGTTTTTTTCAACATAATACGATCTTCTCCTCCGACCGGATGATTTCGCCGATGATATAAGCGTCTTCGCCGTTTTCTTTGAGGATGGAAAGCGCTTTTCCGGCGTCTTCTTTCTTCACAACCACGCTCATGCCAACGCCCATGTTGAAGGTGTTGAACATATCCCGCTCGCTGATGCCGCCCGCTTCCTGAATGAGTTTGAATATGGGCAGCACGCGCACGGCCGCTTTTTCGATCTTAGCGCCGAGGCCCGCCGGGATGCTGCGGGGGATGTTCTCGTAAAAACCGCCGCCGGTGATGTGGGAAATGCCCTTCACCTCCACCTGCTCCAACAGGGCAAGCACGGGTTTTACGTAGATTTTCGTGGGGGTGAGCAGCGTTTCGCCCAGGGGGCTGCCGCCCAGCGCCTCCACAGGGGATGCAATATCGGTGTGCTCCACGTCGAAAACCTTCCGCACCAGTGAAAAGCCGTTGGAGTGCACGCCGGAGGAGGGCAGGGCGATCACAACGTCGCCCGCTTCCGTTTTTTTGTTGTCGATGATCTTGTCCTCGTCCACAATGCCGGTGGTGTAGCCGGCCAGATCATATTCGTTCTCGGGATAAAAGCCCGGCATTTCGGCGGTTTCTCCGCCGATGAGCGCCGCCCCGGCCTGTACGCAGCCGTCCGCCACGCCCTTAACAATGTCGGCGATGCGCGCGGGCACGTTTTTCCCGCAGGCAATATAGTCTAAAAAGAACAGGGGCTTTGCGCCGCAGCAGATCACGTCGTTTACGCACATGGCGACGCAGTCTATGCCCACGGTGTCGTGTTTGTTGAGCAAAAACGCCAGCTTCAGCTTGGTGCCCACGCCGTCGGTGCCCGAAACCAGCACCGGCTTCGTAATGCCGGACAGATCCGGGCGGAACAGCCCGCCGAAACCGCCCACGTCGGAACAGACGCCGGGCGTTGCGGTTCTTTTAACGTGTTCTTTTATCAGTTCCACCGATTTGTAACCGGCGGTGATGTCCACGCCCGCGGCTGCGTAGGCGTCCGATTTGGAATTCAGGTTCATTGGGGTCTCCTTTCTGATTAGCGCTTTATTCCTTGCCGTCCCAGCAATAGGTGCAGAGCTTTTCCTTCGGGATGCCGATGGCCTCGATGATCCCTTCCAGCGACTGGAATTCCAGGCTTCCCAGATGCAGTTCTTTGCAGATTGCTTCCCGCAGCTTTTTGCCGCGTTCGGTGGAAAAATCACTGTATTCCGCGATGTGGTCGAAGCCCGCTTCGCCTTCCAGATCGTTGATGACCCGGCGGGCGATCAGCTCCATGTCGCCGGTGGCGCGGGAGAAATTCAGGAATTTGCAGCCGAACATGATGGGCGGGCAGGCGGAGCGGATATGCACTTCCTTTGCGCCTGAGCTGTAAAGGAATTCCACGGTCTCCCGCAGCTGCGTACCGCGGACGATGGAATCGTCAACAAAGAGCAGGCTTTTGCCCTCGATCAGCGAGGGGACGGGGATCTGCTTCATTTTCGCGATCTTGTTCCGTTCGGTCTGCGCGGTGGGCATAAACGAGCGGGACCAGGTGGGGGTGTATTTGATAAAGGCGCGGGCAAAGTGGATGCCGCTTTCGTTGGAATAGCCGATGGCATGGGGCGTGCCGGAATCCGGAACGCCGCCCACGTAGTCAACGCCCTCGTTGTTGTGTTCCTCCGCGTCGTGCTTCGCCATGCTTCTGCCGTTGCGGTAGCGCATGAGCTCCACGCTCACGCCCTCGTAGGTGGAGGTGGGATAGCCGTAGTAGCTCCAGAGGAAAGAGCAGATCCGCATTTCCTTCCCGGGCGGGGAAAGCTGTGTCAGGGAATCTGCGGTGATCTCCACGATCTCGCCGGGCCCCAACTCCTTCTCTGTATTGTAGCCGAGCTTCAAAAAGGCGAAATCCTCAAACGAAACGCATTTTGCCCCTTCTCTTGCGCCGATCAGCACGGGCAGCCTGCCGCGCCTGTCGCGGGCGGCGATCAGCGTGCCGTCGTCTTTTAAGATCAAGATGGACGCGGTACCGTCGATCTGCTGCTGCGCAAAGCGGATGCCCTCCGCGAAGTCGCTTTTCAGGTTGATGAGCGCCGCCACAAGCTCGGTGGAATTCACGTTGCCGCCGGTCATGGCGTTGAAGTGGCCGCCGCTGAAAGATAAATAGTGATCGATCAGTTCCTTTGCGTTGTTGATCATGCCGATGGTGCAGATCGCGTAAGTGCCGAGTGTGGAGCAAATAAGCAGGGGCTGGGGATCGAAATCGCTGATGCAGCCGATGGCGGAAGTCCCCTGCATTTCACGGAATATGTGCCCGAACCGCGTACGGAAAGGCGAATTCTCAATGTTGTGGATCTCCCTCTGCAGGCCGATCTCTTTGTCCCACGCGGCCATGCCGCCGTTACGGGTGCCGAGATGTGAATGATAGTCTGTTCCGAAAAAAACGTCGCTGATCGCGTCCTCTTTACAGACTGCGCCGAAAAAACCGCCCAAAAGTCAGGTCCTCCTTTTGTTGATTGAACAGGGAATCAGTCGCCGAACACACGGCGCATCATTTCTTTGTATGCGTCTTCCACGTTGCCGAGGTCTCTGCGGAAACGGTCTTTATCCAGCTTTTCGTTGGTTTCCGCGTCCCAGAAACGGCAGGTGTCGGGGGAGATCTCGTCTGCCAGAACGATGGCGCCGTCGGGCAGGCGGCCGAACTCCAGCTTGAAGTCCACCAGCTTCACGCCCAGCTTTAAGAAGTAGGCTTTCAGCACTTCGTTCACCTTGAACGCCATGGCTTTGATGGTTTCGATCTCTTCTTTTGTGGCAAGCTCCAGCGCCAGCGCGTGGTATTCGTTCATCAGCGGGTCGTGCAGCTCGTCGTTCTTATAAGAAAACTCGATGGTGGGGGTTTTGAACACGATGCCCTCTTCCACACCGAAACGCTTGGCGAAGGAACCGGCGGAAATGTTGCGGATGATGACTTCCAGCGGCACGATCTCCACTTTTTTCACCACGGTCTCGCGGTCGTTCAGTTCCTCCACATAATGGGTGGGCACGCCCTCTTTTTCGAGGATCTGCATCAGGTAGTTGCTCATTTTGTTGTTCACTACGCCCTTGCCCACGATGGTGCCGCGCTTGGTGCCGTCGAATGCGGTGGCGTCGTCTTTATAAGAGACGATCACTTTGGTTTCGTCGGGCGTCGCGAAGACTTTTTTCGCTTTGCCTTCATAAAGCTGTACGGTTTTTTCCATGTTATTTTACCTCCGAAATTGGGATTATTTATAATTTTTTGAATTTTCTTTTCAGCGGGAAGCGTATTCCGCCGCGATCACTTTGTCTTTTTCCAGCACCTTCGCGGCGTCGGCGGCGCGCTTTTCGTCCAGTCGTCCGGCAAGGTCCGCGTCTTCCACCGCCAGGATCTCGGCGCATAATAAAGCGGCATTGGCTCCGCCGTTTACCGCAACGGTGGCTACAGGGATGCCGGTGGGCATCTGTACCGTTGAGAGCAGCGCGTCCATGCCGTCGAAATTCGCGGATTTGCAGGGGATGCCGATCACCGGCAGCGTGGTGTTTGCGGCGATGGCGCCCGCCAGGTGCGCCGCCATGCCCGCCGCCGCGATGATCGCCCCGAAGCCGTTTTTGCGTGCGGACACCGCGAAGTCCCTTGCTTCGGCCGGGGTACGGTGCGCGGAGTATACGTGGACCTCGAAGGGGATCTCAAGCGTTTCGAGCATATCCGTCGCCTTTTTGATCACGGGCAGGTCGCTGTCGCTGCCCATGACGATTCCGATTTTTTTCATAGTTCTACCTCCCAAAAAAGATAAAAGGACGCACTTTCTGCCTTTGCTGCAGTGTGCGCCCAGACGGTCGGCCAAAGTACTTTTTGCTCCCCCGCGGTAGCCCGCGTGCGTTCCGTCAGTTACAAAAAGCAGCACCCTTAAGAGTACGATAAAATTGTACCATGCTTTGCGCCAAAAGGCAAGGATTTTTCCCGTTTGCCGCTGCCTAAAATCAAGGGTCGAATCCGTGTTTTTTTAGTCGTTTTGCCGTGGGAATTTTCTCCGTGGGAGAGAAAGATGATGCTTCCGGAAAACCGTCAGCCTTTGGTTTCGCAGTAGATACAGCGGTAGATCTTCCGTTCCCGGTCGGTGAGGCGGAACACGTGGTGCAGCTCCTGCTCGGTGCCGGTGATGCAGCGGGGGTTCTTGCAGCGGATCACGTCGGTAAGGATCTCGGGCATGGCGATGGTTTTCTTTTCCACCCGCACGCCGTCGCGAATGATATTTACCGTCACGCCGGGATCCACGTAGCCGATCACGTCCAGATTCACGGGGATGTCGGCGTCGATCTTCATAATGTCTTTTTTGCCCATTTTTTTGCTGGCGGCGTTCTTGATGATCGCCACGGGGCAGTCCGCTTCGTCCAGCTTCAAAAGGTCGTAGAGCTTCATGCTGCTGCCGGCGGTGATGTGGTCGATCACTACGCCGTTCTGAATGGAATCTATGTTCATATTGTGCCGGCCTCCTTCAAAAGCATCAGGATCAGCGCCATACGCATATATTTGCCGTTCGCCACCTGCTTGAAGTAGCAGGCGCGGGGGTCGGCGTCCACCGTTACGCTGATTTCGTTTACGCGCGGCAGGGGATGCAGGATGCGCATGTCGGCCTTTGCGGTTTTCAGTTTGTCGGGGGTTAAAATATAGCTGTCCTTCAGGCGCAGGTAGTCTTCTTCGTTAAAAAAGCGCTCCCGCTGCACACGGGTCATATACAGGATGTCGAGCGACGGCATCACCGAAACCAGGTCGGTGGTCTGCTCGTAAGGGATCCCATTCTGCTGCAGAACGTCCTTTTTTACGTAGGAAGGGAGTTTTAGTTCTTCGGGGGAAATCAGCACGAAGCGGATATCATCATAGCGGGAGAGGGCGTTGATCAGCGAATGTACGGTCCTGCCGAATTTCAGGTCGCCGCATAACCCCACCGTAAGGCCCGAAAAGGTCCCTTTTTCGCGGTGGATGGTCAACAGATCCGCC
>CACZOP010000109.1 GCA_902782845.1 Oscillospiraceae bacterium
ATATACCGATGCTTTGGGCCACAGCGTAAGCGAATGGACGCTGGACGGCACGGTCGCCAAGGGGACCTGCTCCCGCTGCGGACAGGTAGTTGAAACCACCCCCGCCGCCGCAGGCATCACCCACAAGTGCGAGAAGTGCGGACTGATCCATGAAGGCAGAACCGGCATCTTCGTACAGGACGGCCTCTACTGCAAGATCATCGGCTTTTTCCGCCGGATCCTCCATATGTTCGGCTGATCCGCAAAACAGGATAACCGGTAACCATAACCAACCTGACGGCGCTTGCCCGAAACCGGGCAAGCGCCGTTTTCCATAGGGTAAAAAATAATCTTGCATTTTGCTCAACGTCCTGATATAATAATATAATATAATATAAAATAATATCAGAAAGGTCGAAAAACCATGGATACAAAAAACACTGTCATCGGAATCCTGAAAGAAATCAAACCCACCAAAGATCTTACAACCGTTACCGATATCGTGGAAGGCGGCTTTATCGACAGCTTTGAACTGATGAATCTGATCATGGCGCTCAACAAAACCTTCGGCGTCAACATTGAGCTCAGCGATATGACCCCTGAAAACTTCAACACCGTGGATGCGATCGCGGCGATGATCGATCGTTTAAAGGCCTGACAATATAGGAGGACGTTCGCATGACGACAGAAAGACTTTATCACAGCCTGAGATTATTGGCCATCCGCAGCCCGAAGCAGCGCGCGGAATATCTTAAACGCAACAGGATCCTCGGCGGGATCGGGGAAAACTGCCAATGGGGTCCCTGGTTTATGCCGTTATATCCCAAGCTGATCCGGCTGCACGATAACGTAGTGGTTCATAAAAAGGCGCGTCTGGTGCCTCACGATATGATCAACGTATTTCTGCATCGCTGCGCGCCGGACGCCGACTTCGGTTCAGGCGAACGCCTCGGATGCATTGAGATCATGGACAACGTTTACGTTTCGATGAACGTTACGGTTATGCCAAACGTACGCATCGGGAAAAACTGCATCATCTCCGCCGGCAGCACCGTGGCTTCCGATATCCCAGAGAATTCCATCGCAGCCGGCGTACCCGCCAAGGTTGTGGGGAACTTTGATATGTTCCTTGCCATGCGGAAAATGGGCGCGGGACAGAACAAACCGTTCCGTAACCAATACCTTTCGGAAGAACGCGCCGCGGAGGAATGGGAGAAATTCTATCAGAAGCGGGACCGGTAAACCCCGAGACGGTTTTCCGCCGTTTGCTGCGTCTTAAACCCACTTTTGTTTTCTTCGTTTTTCAAGAGGTTGATTTCATGAAACGATTTGCGTTGATTTTTACGCTTTGTCTGATTTTATTGCTCGCTTCGTGCGCGTCTACTCAGGTGCAGCCGAACGGCGTTCTGAATATCCGGGCTGCTTATTCGCAGGACGGTACGGTCTCGCTCTCGGCTTCGGAAGCAGAACTATCGGCAGCCGGGATCTCCATCGGCGACAGCGTGGATATCTTTCTCAACAAAAAATGCACCTTAACGGACGTCCCGTATTACAGCGCCGACCACACGAACGAAAACCAATCCTTCTTAACGGCAAGCATAAACGACGGATCCCTGCTGCTGCGCCTCCCAGCCGGAAACGATCCCTGTGCGGCTGCCGGTTTCAGAAAATCCCGACGCGCAAGTATCTGTTTGAATGAAAAGGGAAAATATCTGCAAAACGAGCAGGCGAGAAACTATTATTATACACAGGTTCCGCAGGAGAAAAACGAAGAAGAGGAAACGTATTCTTATTCGGAAATCCAGGACATGCATTTTGTGATCACGGAGTTCACGCCCACCGACGGACTTCTGGACGCAAAAGGCGCCGTTGTGTCCCAACCGAAGGGGACGCATTCGCAGCTTATTCCGATTGCGGCAGGCAAAAGCTGCTACGTGGGATTCAAGGATCCTGAAATGTCGGTTGTCGGCGCCTTCTATTCAAACGTCGGCGCCTGGATCGCCCCATTGACCGCGGAGCAGATTCAAAGCTATGAATACAAACCGCCAAACGGTATTGCGGGCTCATGGTCCTATGAGGATGACAATACAAACGCAGGCTACCGGTATCTTCGGCTGTATACGTTCAGCGCACCGCAGAACGCGGCTTACGTTTCGTTGAACCTTTCCGCAAAACCGCAGTATGCCTACCGGCAGTTTATTGCGTCCATGCCGGTGTACGCGCTCAGCAATACCGGCAACCTGCTCTGGAACGACACAGAACCGGCATATCAGAACACACGAGAGAAAAAGCTGTGCGTCATCGGCCAGTCAACGGTTATGCTTGACCGCGTGCTTCGCAACACAAACCCCGGAGAAGAATGCCCGGACCGGTTTATCGTTGGATTTCAGGAGTACCTTTTGCCCTGGTTCAAGTCGGTGGATTCCTACGGCTTCAGCGGCAAGGGCTATATGAAAAACGGAGAAACCGGAGTCTACGATTATATCATCGACGGAAACGTGGATCTGTCCGGCTACGATCTGTTTTTATTTGAACCCGGCGGTAATGACCTGACGCTGAAGAACATGGGCGAATTCAACGACACCGATGTCTCCACCTATTTCGGCGCGATGAACGCACTGATCGACCGTATTCTCGAGCAGAACGGTACCGAAAATCCACCGGTCATTTATATCAGCAGCTTCCTGCTGAAACGCAGCCCCGACGCCGATCCTTCTTACGCAGACCGCACAATGCAGCTGAATGAAAAACTCGAACAATTCGCCGAATTCCGCCGCTGTGTATTCCTGGATATTGCGAACGAATCCGGTCTGGACTGGAAAAACATCAACGAATGGTCTTACGACGGCACCCACGCGAATCAGGTCGGGAACCGGGTAATCGGCTTGTATTACCGGCAGAAACTGGTCGGGTTCTGATTTGATCCGGCTTTCGTGTTTCTTGTTCGCAGACCGAAGATATACGGTTTCCGTTTTTTAAAGGAGTGAAAGAATGAACGTTTTATTGATCATCGTGGTCGTTTATCTGCTCGCCATGATCCTTCTGGGTGTGTTCTCATATAAAAAAGGAAACAGCTCAAAGCATTTTCACGGTGCGAATCTCGGCATTCTGATGTGCGTTGCCGCCGGCGCGGGCGAATGGATGGGCGGAACCTCAACCACGGGCGTTTCGGAATACGGTTATCTTTACGGTATCTCCGGCGCATGGTATACGATCGCAAACGGCATCGGCATCATGGTCTGCGCTTTTTTCTTCGCGAAGCTTTACAGAAGCCTCAATCAACCGACGGTTTCCGGCATCGTCGGGCATTATATCGGCAACAAAGCGCGAACCGCGTCAAGCATTATCCTGCTGCTTGTCATGCTGGTGGTCGGCGTTTCGCAGATGGTGGCCATCGGCTCTTTGGGGAAGGTGCTCTTTGATCTGGACGTTTCTCTGTCTATCGCGATCCTGGGCATTGTAGTGATCATCTATACCCTGTTCGGCGGTATGGTTTCCGTGGGATACACAAATACCGTGCATATGATCGTGATGTACGTGGGTATTATCATCGCCGTTGTTTATTCCGTGGCGAATTTCGGCGGCGGGAAAGCATTTATTCAGGAGGTACCCGAGGGCTATCTTTCTTTCACCTCCATCGGCGGCACAAAAATCGGTTCCTGGGTCGTCGCATCCGTACTCGGCGCGTGTACCGCACAGGCCGGCATCCAACCGATCCTTGCGGCAAAAAATGAAAAAGTTGCGTTTAAATCCTCGGTTTTGATCGCGCTGATCGTCGCTCCCTTCGGCATTCTTACCGCGATACTCGGCATTATCGCGAGAATGCAGTTTCCGGCGCTTGAAAACGCAAAGCTGGCGCTCCCCTATCTGATGCAGAATATGCCGACGTGGCTTTCCGGCCTTGTAACCGCCGCGATGATGGCGGCGATCCTTTCCACCGCCTCCCCCATCCTTCTCGCCTGCGGCACTCTGTTTACAAAGGATATTTATCCGCTCTTAAATAAAAAGGAACATAAAAACGATCTGATGGTATCCCGGATTGTTACCGCAATTGCCGGGATCATCTGCGTTTCTTTCGCGATCGCGATCTTCAACAACAAGGCGGTTCTCGACGTTGTTTACTTTGCATACTCCCTCAGAGGCAGTCTGTTTGTGATACTTCTGTTCGGCATCTATTCCAAGAAACGCAAACCAAAGGAAATCCCTGTGATCATCTCCATGGTGCTCACCGTGGTGGTTGCCCTGTTCTGGGTGATTTACAAAACGATAACGGGGCATTATCCGATTTCACCCGCATTTTCCGACACCTATGCTGCTGTGGCAACGGCATTGATCTCCATGATTATTATTACGCTGATATCAAAGAATAATGAAAAGAAGGCACTGAAATGAAAAAACAAACCATTGAACAATTTTTGTATGAATATGCCCAGACGACGCCCGACAAACCGGCGATCATCTCGGAGGAAGGCAGAATCACCTACCGTGCGTTGTATGAAACGGCGCGCGGATACGGAAGCTATCTGACAAACAACGGGCTTAACGAGGGCGGCGTTGTCGTTACACGTGCAGCAAACACGATTGAATACGCGGTGCTGTACTTCGGCGTTCATTTCGCACACGGCGTGATCTGCTCGCTTGAAAAAAGCGCGCCTGACGCCACCGTTCTTGACGTAGCGAAGCAGATGAACGCGCAGATCGTGATCGCGGACGGATTGAACGATCGGGAAGCTTCGCACGTTTTCCTCTCCCGCAACGTTATGGAAGACGCGGAAAAATTCCCCGCTGAAGGAGAACCTATTTTCCCCGCGCTTGATGCTCCCGCGGATATTTTGTTCACAACGGGAACAACCGGAGCGTCCAAAGGTGTTGAATTGTCGAATCTTGCGCTGTGCGCCACCGCGGAAAACCTGATTGTCGGCTGCGGTTATGATCCGGATATGCTGCTGATCGTTCCCGGTCCGCTGAATCACGCAAACGCAATCAGAAAACTCTTCACTTCGATCATCAACGGCAACACGGTTTATCTCCTGAACGGTATGACGAACGTCAAGGCGTTTTTTGAGATCCTTGAACTGCCATACAACAATATCGCCTGTTGTCTGCCGCCCGCGATGATTCGCTTTATTCTGATGCTCTCAAACGACGCGATCGGTAAGTATAAAGAGAAAATTTCCTTTATCGAATCCGCTTCCGCGCCCTTGCCCGAACCTGACAGAATTCAGGTAGGCAAGCTTTTGCCGAAGACTCGGCTGATCATCAACTACGGTTCTTCAGAGGCGGCGTCGGTCACGATGTACGACTGTATCGCAAATCCGGGGCTTGTAAACTGTATCGGCAAACCGATGCCGAATTCCGAGATCCTGATCGTTGACGACGACAAAAACGTGATCGAATCCTCAAAGGATCACCTCGGGCTCATCGCATGCAAGGGCGACGTGAACATGATCTGCTACGTAAACGCGCCGGAACTGACAAAAGAAGTTCTGGTGGACGGGATCGTTTATACCAACGACATCGGTTATATTGAAAACGGTTACGTCTATATTATCGGCAGGAAAGGCGACGTGATCAACGTGGGCGGTCTGAAAGTCGCGCCGACCGAGGTTGAGGACGCGGTGCTCGCGTTTGACGGCATTGACGAATGCATCTGCATCTCCGAGCAACATCCTTTCATGGGTACCATGCTGAAGCTGCTCTATGTTTCCGCCGGAGAAATTGACACAGAAAAGCTGACCGTATTTCTCGCAACAAAGCTTGAATCGTATAAAATCCCCAAAAAATACGAACGTGTAGATGAGATCCGCAAAACCTACAACGGAAAACTCGACAGAAAATCCTACCGCAGCTGATCCGCTGTTCACCGACGCACGACAAGAAAGCGGCTGCGCCGCTGCGCAGAGCGCGTTCGTATTCACACACGCCTGCCCCGAAGGGCAAATCGGCGGGCGTTACAATCATTTTTGTTTGTTTGACAGAAAACCGAGAAGTTTCCTATCAAATAAAAAACCCGCTCTTCCATATTTCGGAAAAGCGGGTCTTATGTTTGTTTATCCGGGTCAGAACGTATTGCTCATGTCCTGCTGTACCTGCTCCACCACGCTTTTTTTGTAGGTGGAGTTTTTGATTTTTTCCTGCAGGAGATCGTAATAGAGGTCTTCGTCCAGCGGGAGGGTGATCTCTTTATTCAGCCAGGAAGAAAGGAAAGCCGCGTTGGAAATGGTGAGGCCGTTGATGCCCTCCTTGCCGTCGGCGATGAGGGGCTCGCCCCGCAGGATATGTGCCGCAAAGGCTTTGAGAACGCCGCCGTGCTGCTCGTTTTTGCCGTCGGTCTCCACGTCTTCCCAATGGCCGGGGACCCGATCGAAGCCGCCCTTGGCGGTCTGCAGGTGCTCAGAAACCGGCTGGTCGAGCACGTACATTCTGATTTTGCCGTTTTCTTCCACGATTTTGGCACGGTCCAGCGAGATCTCCAGCCGGTTGGTGCCGGGGCAGTCGCCGGTGGAGGTGATAAAGGTGCCGGTGGCGCCGTTGGGATATTCAACGTAGATCGTGACGTCGTCTTCCACCTCAATATCGTGCCACTTGCCCTCGTGGCAGATGGCCTTCACTTTGGCGGGCATGCCGCAGATCCACTGCCAGAGGTCCAGCTGGTGGGGGCACTGGTTGAGCATCACGCCGCCGCCCTCGCCGCTCCAGGTGGCGCGCCAACCGCCGGAATTGTAATACGCCTGGGTACGGTACCAGTCGGTAATGATCCAGCTCACGCGCCGGATCTCGCCGTAATCGCCGCTGGCCACAAGCTCCTTGATCTTGCGATAATTGCAGTTGGTGCGCTGGTTGAACATGATGGCGTAGGTTTTGTCGCTCTTTTCCGCCACGTCGATCAGCTCACGCACCTGCCTTGTGTAAACGCCGGCGGGCTTTTCGCTCATCACGTGCAGCCCCGCGTTCAGGGCCTCGATCGCCATGGGCGGATGGAAATAGTGAGGC
>CACZOP010000110.1 GCA_902782845.1 Oscillospiraceae bacterium
GCTGACCGCTGACGGCTAAAACCGCGGGCTTGACAAATCCGCAGGATCTGCTATAATATGATATCCATATTATGAGCAAATTATCGGAGAAAAAGGAGAAAAAACCATGAGTGTGACAAGAGAAAGCTTCGGTTTCATGCCGGACGGCGCCGAGATCTACCAATACGTTATCGAAAACGAAAGCGGGAGCTGCGTGAAGGTCCTCACGCTCGGGGCGACGGTCCGGTCGGTCGTGGTGCCCGACAAAAACGGCACCCTGCGGGACGTGGCGCTGGGCTTCGACACGGTGGAGGACTATCTCACAAAATCCGACTATCAGGGCGCGACGGTGGGGCCCTACTGCAACCGGATCGCGGGCGCGTCCATGCCCATCGACGGCAAGGTGTATGAGCTGGTGGCCAACGAAAAGGACGTGACGAACCTGCACTCCGGCGGGGAATTCAGCTTTGCCGTGTGGTCCGCCATCGTAACGGACGCCGACAGCGTGGAAATGACCTACGTGAGCCCCGACGGCGAGGGCGGCTTCCCCGGGGAGACCACGGCGAAGGTCACCTTCCGCCTGACCGAGGACGACCGGTTCGAGCTGCGGTTCGACGCGGCGTCCACCAGAAAGACCTACCTGAACCTGACGAACCACGCCTATTTCGACCTGGAGGGCTTCGACCACGGCACCGTGCTGGATCACAGCCTGCAGCTCATGGCGGACCGCTTTACCGCCGTGGACGCGCTGAGCATCCCCACCGGCGAGAATCTCCCGGTGGCGGGCACGCCCTTTGATTTTACTTCTCCCCGGGTGATCGGCGAGCGGATCGACGACGACGATGAACAGCTGCGTATGACCGGCGGCTACGACCATAACTTCTGCATCACCGGCTGGGACGGCTCCCTGCGCCTTTGCGCCGCCGCCGCGGCCCCCGAAAGCGGGATCAGAATGAATGTTTATACAACGCTGCCCGGCGTGCAGTTTTACGCGGGGAATTTTCTGAGCGGCACGCCCGGCAAGAACGGCGTCCCCATGAACAGGCGCTCCGGCTTCTGCCTCGAGACCCAGTATTACCCCGACACGCCCCATCGGGAGGCGTTCCCCTCCTGCCTGTTTGCGGCGGGCGACCATTACACGTCCCAAACGGTTTACGCCTTTTCCGCGGAGAAATCGGAAGAAGTATAATTTTCTTCTTGACAATTATCTGTTTTTCGGGTATTATATAATAAATATTTGTGTAATTAACGGAGGAGCATAGCATGAAAAACAGAAAACTTCTTTTCTTTGTTTTGAATCTTGTGCTTTGTTTTGCGCTTCTCTTTTCGCAATATGCCGGCGCCGCGATCTTCGCGTTTGAAACACAGGGGGAATACGACAAAGCCGATATCGCCTGGCTTACGGACCTTGTGATCAAGGAAGACATGGAGTCCACCGCCGGGCTTGCCGAAAAGGTCACGCTGCTGGCACGGCCCGACAACGCCTATTCCACCACCCCCGACGCTTTCAAACAGGAGGTGGAGAAATACTGCGAGCTGTTCACCCTCACCGAGAACGCGCCGCGCGTGGGCTACATCTATCTGTTTGAGTTCATGAACGCCAACGCCAGCCTGTTCTCCGGGCAGGTCACGGACGACGCCGTGGTGCGCTACCTCGAAAACCGGGGGATCGTGATGCCCGGAACGATGGACGCCGACGATTACGTGCTTGCGAGAGCCCTCTACGCCGCCATGTCCACCGGCTCCCTCAGCGGGATCTCCTCCGAGGAGCTCGGCACGGGCGTCGCCTTTGAAAAGGCGCTGCTCAGATATCTCGTATCCTTCAGCGGCATGAGCGAGGAAGAGCTCCTGAAGTGGGCGCCCGCGAGCGGGATCACCTCGTTTGACGACTACGTGCTGGCGGCTTCCAGGCTTACGCTCTGGAGCAGCGGCTTCGATATTTCTCCCGACGCCTCCGAGGGCGAGACCTACCGCCTGATGGCTGTGCTCACCCTGAAAAAAATGGGCGTGAACGTGGGGACCGACGCTTCCTTCAACGAGCTGAAGGCGAAATACACCGCCGCCCTTTTAGGCAGGCAGTACGGCGTGAGCGTGGAGGCGGATAAGCTGACCGTGGCCCGCGCCAGGGGAACCGCCGCGTTCTATCTCCTGCAGCTCATCGGCAAAAAGGCCGGCCTTTCGGTGAAGGGCGATATGACCTACGAGGAAGCCTTCGACCTTGTGGCGAAGAATTCCGGCTCCTTTGCGATCGAAGACGGCGAATGGTACGCCGACATCTATAAATACGACGCCGTGCTCAAAGAGAAGCGCGACACCCTCTGGATCTATCCCACCTCGTATCTTACGGGGCAGGAGAACGCGGACGTGAGCATCACCGTGAACGGCGGCGCCATTAAAAACGGCGAGTTTACCGCCGTGAAGATCAATCCCGCGGCGAAGGAGCAGACGCTGAACCTGACGATCTATGCCACGCTCAACGGCGAAAGCTCCAAATGCACCTATCTCATCACCGTGAAGCAGGGGTCCGCAGCCGCTGCCGCCGCAACCGCCGAACCCGCCGCCGCGCCCCAGTCTTCCGGCACCATCATTTCGAATATCCTGGCGACGCTCGGCATGGACGCTTCGGTGTCTTCCATCGTCGACAGCATCTACGGTTCGCTGCCGGGCGCAGTGAAAAACGTGATCAATTTTATCGCCCCCACCTTTGACGGCGGAACGGCCGACCCGGCGGGAGCCGCGGCCGAAGAAACCACCACGGCGGCCGTGCCCGGCGAAGCCGCGCCCGCCCCCGCTCCGGCGCCCGCCCCCGCGGACCCGGCGGCCCCGATCATTGAGCAGCTGAAGGATTCCTTCTTTGTTTCGATGCTCGACAAAGTGGGCGCTGTGATCGACTTCGTGATCTACGGCGTGGACGGCGTGGATCTGAGCAGCCGCTTCCAGTCGCAGTCGAGAGGGCATAATTTCATTACGTTCAGATAAGCCTGCGTTCCGAGATCGAGGCAGACGACCGGCGAAAAAAGGGGAATTCGCCGGTCTTTTTAATAGGACAGGAAAGGGAGAGAAAGATGAACGATAAAATTCTGATTGTGGACGACGACGTCAATATCTGCGAGCTGCTGCGTCTGTATCTGTCAAAAGAGGGGTTTTCGCCGGTGATCGCCAACGACGGCCTTGCCGCGATCGACAGTGTGCAGACCATCAAGCCCGCGCTGGTGCTGCTGGACGTGATGCTGCCCAAAATGGACGGTTGGCAGGTCTGCCGCCGGATCCGGCAGATGGGGGACACGCCCATCATCATGCTTTCGGCCAAGGGCGAGACCTTCGACAAGATTCTGGGGCTGGAGCTCGGCGCGGACGATTACATCGTGAAGCCGTTTGAGACCAAGGAGGTCGTGGCGCGCATCAAGGCCGTTCTGCGGCGCGCGAACACTTCCGCCGCCGAACATCCCAAGGAAGTGAAATACGAGAACCTGTCGGTGAACATCACCAACTACGAATTGAAGGTGAGGGGCGTGCACGTGGACGCGCCGCCCAAAGAGCTGGAGCTGCTCTTCCATCTTGCCAGCAATCCCAACCGGGTGTTCACCCGCGATCAGCTGCTGGACGAGGTCTGGGGCTTCGATTACTACGGCGACTCCCGCACCGTGGACGTGCATATCAAGCGTCTGCGCGAGAAGCTGGAGGGCGTATCGGACAAATGGGAGCTGAAAACCGTGTGGTCGGTTGGATATAAGTTCGAGACCCGATAACAGAATCCCAGATATGATATGAATGTTTTGCGAAAAAGGACCCCCGACAGCATTTTCAAGCGGTTGTTCGTCAACATGACGCTGTCGGTGCTCCTCTGCATCACGGTCGCCGCGTTTTCCATGCTGCTCTTTTTTGTAAACATGTGGAAAAGCGACCGGCTGGCGCATCTGTCCGGTGACGCTCTGAGCCTTGCGCAGGGCGTTGCCTCTTTATATACGGAGCAAGCCGTGAGAGACGGCGCGTTCGACGTTTCGGACTATTTCCTTTACGCTGCGGGTTCCATGCAGACGCTGGCGGAGAACGCGGACGGGAACACGGAGATCTTTTATGTGGCGCCCGACGGCAGTGTGATGCTCTGCAGCGACTTCGTTTACGCCTCTAACGGCGTATCGCTGACGCCCGCCCCCTGCGGCAGGCACCGGCAGCTTTCGTTTGACGCCGCCCTGTTCCGGAACGCGGATGAAACGCAGACCACCGCCTACGCCCGGGACAACAGGGTGTCCGCCGCCGCGCCGGAGAACGGGAAAAGCGATTCACAGGCGACCCAGTATTTTCTGGCGTTCGCGCCGCTGCGGGGAGAAAACGAGGTCCTGTGCTACGTGGTGGCCATGCAGCCGGTGATGTCCGTTTATATGCCCTATACCACCGAATTCGTGCGGATGCTGATCTTTACGGGCCTCTTAGCGGTGTTTTTGTCCTTCGTGCTGTCGCTGACGGTATCCTACCGCATGGTGCGGCCGCTGAAAAACATCACCGCCGCCACCAAAAAATACGCGGGCGGCGACTTTTCGGACCATATCGCGGCAACGGAGCACTACAGGGAGCTGTCGGAGCTGATCGAATCCTTCAACTCCATGGCGGAGAGCCTGGCCGCCACCGACGCTTCCCGCAGCTCCTTCGTCGCCAACGTCTCGCACGAGCTGAAAACGCCCATCACCATCATCAGCGGCTTCATCGACGGCATTCTGGACCATACCATCCCGGAGGAGGACACGGAGAAATACCTGCGGATCGTGTCGGACGAATCCAAGCGCCTTTCCCGCCTCGTGGTGGCGATGCTCAACATGTCGAAGATCGAAGCGGGCAAGCTGACGCTCACGCTCTCGGACGTGCGGCCGCGGGACCTGATCTACCGCACGCTCATGGGTTTTGAAAAGGCGATCGACGAAAAACACATCGCGCTGGAGGGGCTGGAGGACATGACCGACTGCGTGATCCGCGTGGACGAGGCGCTGTTCAGCCAGATCGTTTACAACCTCATCGACAACGCCGTGAAATTCACGCCGGAGCACGGAACGATCACCGTGGGGCTCCGCACCGAACGGAAAACGGCGCTGCTTTCCATTCAAAACAGCGGCCGCGGCATCCCGCCGGAGGAGTGCGCCCTGATCTTCGACCGGTTTTATAAGGTGGACAAATCCCGGGGGCTGGATTCCCGGAGCTTCGGCATGGGGTTATATATTGTTAAAAGTATTATAGAACTGCATGGGGGCAGCATCTCCGTGAACAGCGAGCCGGAGCAATACACCGAGTTCCTGATCAAGCTCCCCCTGGACCTGAAGCTGGAATGACGGGCGTCTTATCCGACCGCGAAAAAACGGAAGAATCAGGGAAAAACGGGGCCGGATTTAATAATAATTTAAACTTGAGCGCATACTATATGCTACAGTGAAAAAAAGAGAAAGGGACGATGATTTATGCAGGATTTTGAGGACCGGAACGACCGGACGACAGAAGGCGCGGACGAAGGCGCGCGGTTGGAAAACGAAGAAAACGCACAGCCGTCGGAATCCTCCGCGGCTTTTTCAGCGCCTGCACAGGAGCCGGAAACGCAGACGGCGAACGCGCCGCAGCCGGACTTCGGGCAGCCGCAGTATACGCCGGAGCAGCAGGGGGCTTATCCCTACAGCGGCGCGGCGCCCGACGGAAATCCCGACGGAAATCCCTACGGCTATCCCTACGGCGGCGGTTATCCCTACGGCGGCGGCTATCCCGGCGGGAACGGCGCCCCGGGCGGCTATCCCTCCCGGCAGCCTTCGCAGGCCTACGCCTATGAGAACGCCGAGGCGCCCTCCAAAAAGAAGAACGTGGGCGGCAAAATCTTTATCATCACTGCGGTGGTGATTCTGTGCGCGGTGCTGGTGCTGATCATTACCGGCCTTGCCAGAAAGACCTCCACGCTCACCGCCGGCAGGGATGAGGCCGGCAAGATCGACAACGTGGACGAGGTCGCCACCGACGCCACGCCCGACGCCGCGAAAGCGAAGCCCCAGGCAAAAGACGCGCTCTCTCCCAACGAGATCTATCAGAAGGTGCAGCCTTCCTCCGTGGGCGTGCTGGTATACAGCTCCAACAAAAAGCTGGTGTCCGAGGGCTCCGGCGTGATCTTCAGGGAAGATAACGCGGGCGAATATACCTATATCGTGACCTGCGCCCACGTGATCTCCGACAAGGGGACCTCTATCATGGTCCAGACCGCCGACGAAAAGGAGTATGCGGCCAACGTGGTGGGCTACGACAACAAAACCGACATCGGCGTGGTGCGGATCAAAACAAAGGGCCTGAGCGAGGCGCAGTTCGGCGATTCCCAGAAGCTGAAGGTGGGCGACACCGTTTATGCCATCGGCAACCCGGGCGGCACGGAATTCGCCAACTCCTTTACGAGCGGCATGATCTCCGCCATCGACCGGCCCGTGAGCTCCTCCTCCACCGGCTACACCATGGAGTGCATCCAGCACACGGCCGCCATCAACCCCGGCAACTCCGGCGGCGCGCTGGTGAACGCGTTCGGCCAGGTGATCGGCATCAACTCCATGAAGATCGTTTCGGACGAATATGAGGGCATGGGCTTCTCGGTGCCGTCCTCGGTGTTTGTGGATATCGTGAACGACATCATTGCCAACGGTTACGTGACCAACCGTCCCAAGATCGGCATCACCTACGTGCCCGCCTCCTCCGAGCAGGCCTACGCCATGTTCGTGGCCATCAAGGGGCTGCCCGCCGGTTCCATTATCGTGTATTCCATCTCGGATGATTCGAGCCTTGCGGACTCCAAGCTGCAGAAGGGCGACCTGATCGTGGGCGTGGACGGCAAGGACCTGAAAACCACCTCCATGCTGGCGGAAATGGTGGAAAAGGGCAAGCTGGGCGACAAATTCACCCTGCAGGTGGTGCGCATCAACAACGACTACACCTATGAGGAATTCGAGGTGGAAGCGACGCTGGTGGAGGATAAGGGCGACACGAACCTCCTGGAAGACGACGAAGAAGCCACCACCTCCTACTTCGACGATTATTTCGGCGACCGTTCCGACGACGATGGGAACGGCTACGGCGGCGGCAATTACGGCAGCGGCGGGAACCCCTATGAGGATTTCTTCCGTGATTTCTTCGGCAGCCCGTAAGCCGACGTAAAAACCAAACAGGATCCACGGGACCGGGAGCGAAGGGGCTTCCGGTTCTTTTTCATGCGGAATGCGGAATCGGGAATTAAAAACGGCGCTCTTTCGGAATTTGTCGGGACGTGAGAGCAAACCATCCGACCCGCAGGGGTGCGAATCGCCGTGCCCCAAACGGGATCAAGGGATCCGTCGGTTCGCCGACAGTGGAAAACACCTCGATATGTTTTGATTTTTTATACGAAAATCCGTGAAGGATCTTTTTGACAGAGGCAATCGCCCCGCCGGATCCCGATCCGACCGGCAAACGGTTCCGCTGTCGGCTGACGGTTCCAATTCCGAATTCCGTAATCCGCATCGGCTTTTCCGCTTTCACGCCGTCCCGCGCATTTTTTTATTGCATTCCGCGGGGAAATATGGTAAAATAATTTAAATAAACGCGCGAAAGGGGCGTGGAACGCATGGCGCAGACAATTACGTTCCGCTCGGCGGTGAACGGCTTTCACCGGGGCGACGTGGTGAAATACATCGGGGAACTCATGGAGGAAAACGCGGCGCTGAAGCAGCAGGTGGAAACGCTGCGGGTGTTGGGAAAAACGCTGACGGCGGAAACAGGCGCGCAGAAGGCGGAGATCGAGCGGCTGCAGGCGGCGCTGGAAAAGGCGCAGACGAAAGGGCAGGAAGGCGGCAGGCAGCTGGACGCCGCAAGGCTCGGCGAAGCGTTGTATGACGCCCGCCGGTTCTCGGATCTGCTGATCGGCGAAGCCAGGGAGAAAACCGGCGCGATGTTCGATCGGGCCGCCCGGACGGCGGACGGCTCTTCGGAGCGGATCGGCGCCCTCACGGCGCAGACGGCCGCGCTGCAGGCGCAGATCGAAGAGGCGCTGTCGGGGATCGAAGCGAACCTTGCTGCGCTGGACGGTGAAATGCGGGCGTTCTCGGGCGGTATCAACGATGACCGGGATGCGTTCCTGCAGGCGTTTACCGACGAAACAACGAAAAAATTCGAGGCGGAAGAGGCATGAGCGAGCGTCGTTTGCACACGGGGGAGATCCGCGCCGCGGCGCCGACGCTGAAGGCAGGCGACCGGGTGCTGCTCAGCGGCACGGTTTATACCGCCCGGGACGCGGCTCACGGCAGGATTTTTGCCGCGCTGGACAGGGGCGACCCCCTGCCGTTCCCCATAAAGGACGCGGTGATCTATTACGCCGGGCCCACCCCGCAAAAGCCGGACGGCCGGATCGGTTCCTTCGGCCCCACCACCTCCGCCCGCATGGATAAGTTTTCGCCCCGTCTTCTGGATCTGGGGCTTGCCGCCATGATCGGCAAAGGCGACCGCGCGCCCGAGGTGCTGGCGGCTGTGCAACGCAACGGCGCGGTGTATTTCTGCGCCGGGGGCGGCTTCGGTGCGCTCATCAGCAAAAGTATCCTGCAAATGGAAGAGATCGCGTGGCCGGAGCTCGGCTGTGAAAGCGTGAAACGGCTGGAAATATGCGATTTGCCCGTGATCGTGGCGGCGGACCCGACGGGCGGGAACGTTTTTGCATTTTGATCCTGCGCGACAGATCGGAATCTGATATGATTTTTGGTTCCACCGTCAAGGCAAACACACGTTCAAATTCCAGATTCCAATTTGCCGTCGATTCAAATATGAGGTTTTTATGAACGATCGTAACACAATACTCGACCTGCGGCGGAAGATCATCGAAAAGGAATTCTCCCGCCTGAA
>CACZOP010000111.1 GCA_902782845.1 Oscillospiraceae bacterium
GGCGCGTCGGCGGCGATCACAATGCGGTAGTCTGTTTCTCCGTTTGCCGCCAGCGTCAGCGTTTTTTCCGCGGCGAAGGCGGGCAGCAAAAGAACGGATGCCGCCACGGCGCAGAGCAGGATGCAGAGGAATCGTTTCATGGCTCGGTCCTCCCGGTTGTATTTATGCACAAAAAATGCGGTTTCCATATTATAATAAACGAAAACGCCCCGTTTTGCAATAGGGCGTTTCAATCGTATTGTTTACTGTAACATGTTTTGCGGCTGCCGTTTTACTCTGCCGTTCTGTATTCGTCCAGTTTTTCCGAACGGAACGCCGCAATCAGCGCGTCGCTGTCCGCCCGCGTTTTTCCGTATTGCGGCTTCGGCGCTTTCCAGATCGCACCTTTCTTGATGTTTTTCGGCAGCCACGCCTCTCCGAGGGCGATCCCGCTGTCGTCCGCCGCGGCTATAAGGATATCCTTCATGCCGCCGCAGGAGAAAAACGCGTGGTGCCCGATTTCCTTAACCGAAGCGGGGAGATAGAGCACCGGCGAGATACTGCCGCACTTGGAAAAGGCGTCGGCCCCGATTTTCTCTACCCCGTCCGGCAGTGTAAAACCCGTGCCGAGGAGGGAATCCGCGTCGGAATCGTAATCGTAGCCGCCGAGTTTCCCGCAGTCAAAGAACGCCATGTCGCCGATCTCCTTCAGAGAATCCGGCAGCGTCAAGTCCCGCAGATGTCCGTTTTTCAAAAAGGCAAAGGTGTTGATCCGTTCCACGCCGTCGGGGACGACGTAGCTGTCGGGATAGGTGAATTCCTCTTCTCCTTCCGCGGAGCTGTCTGCAGCCTGCCGCCCGTAACAGCTCGGATAAAGCATCAGGGTTTTGCCGTCTTTTGTGAACAGCACGCCGTCGATATCCTTATACCACTCGTTTGCCGGGTCCACTGTGATTTTTTGCAGGTTTTTCGCGTTATAAAAAGCGGTATCGTCAATGTGGCGAACCGACGCGCCGATAAACAGTTCTTCGGCGTATTCGTCCGCGTTTACGGCATACTGCCGAATGCCGAGCACGGGTTTCGAGTCATCCGGATGTTCGCCGTTCCGGTCCCGCACAAAATCGATGTTCAGCTTCTTCGTTCCGGCGTTGCCGTTGAAGCTGTAAAAGATCCATCCGTTCACGGTCTCGTCCCCGCCCACGGCAGTTTCTTCCGCGTATTTGTAAGACGGGCGGGAAACGGAGATCAGAGAGATGGTGATCGACGCTGAAACAAAGACCACCAAAACGACGATAAACACGACCTTTTGCCACAGTTTCATTTTTTTTCTCAACCTTTCAAATGCGATTCTGTTCTTATCATACAACAAAACGGGGGTAAGAATCAATCTGTTTTTCTGAAAATATCGGTGTATTTCGGTTTTTCTCCTGAGAGATCCGACGCCGTCAGCCGCGTTTCCCGCACTGTCAGCCGCGCGGCGCGCAGCGGCCGCTCAAAAGCATGCAGCCGGAACCCCGGGGCGGGAAACGCCGTTTTTCTGCAAAGCGTGATGTGCGGGCGAAACGTCTGCCGGTCGTAAGAGATTCCGGCGGCGTCCAATTTTGCCCGCAGCTGACGCGCATATTGTTCCAAAGCGTCGTTCTGCCGGTACAGGGCGACCAGCGTTTCCCCGAACAGCGTCAGCCTGTCGAAGGTCAGCGCCGTGCGCGGAAGTTTTTCCTGCCGCATCGCTTCAATCACAGGCGCGGGGTCGCTCACATTCCCGAGAAAGACGATGGTCAGATGGAGGTTTTCCGGCGGCGTGAACCGCCCGCGTACTCCCTGCCGCCGCAGGGACGTCCCGACGTCTTCCAGCGCGCGCCGCAGATCCGTCGGCACCGGCAGCGCGATGAACAGGCGCACGTGCTTTCCCTCCCTTGTTCCCGGCGTTCTGTTTCAGTATAACGGCTTTTTTTGCAAAAGTCAACGCCATCCGGTCTCAGTTTTACATGTATGATGCAAATTGTTAAAGAACGGGGTTCATCTGAACCGGCAGCAGAAAAGGCGGAACCGAACGGATGTTTGCCGGTGCGAAACGGATCGGCGCGCAGCTTCGGCTGCCGGCGGTAACCCTATTCCGGCCGGATCGGCTTATATAAACCCGGCAGGCCGTTATACAGACGGTGCGACGTCTGCGGTAATACAAAAGACCTTTTCTTTTATTATTGCGTAAAAAGTATTGTATGTGTCGCTTTCGTGTGGTATACTGGTTTCGCGGACTAATATTTCAGGAGGGAAATCAAATGGACAGCTTCAAAACGATCATCGACGGGTTACTGGACGTTATCACCTCATTTTTTGTAAGAATCCTTTACTTTTTTAACGGGCAACTGTTCTGAAAACGGAAAAGCAAACGCGGAGCCTGCATCGGAAACGGTGGGGCTTCTTTTTTTTCGGCGTAACGGTTGAAAACGAAAAAAGAACTCCGATCATTCAGGATCAGAGTTCTTATGCGTTTGTCGGGAACAGGCGGACGTCGGGGTCATTCGAGCCGGAACACTCTGCCGTCCTTCCGTTCGGGGCAGGCGGGCAGGTCGCCGTCCATGAATCCCACGGCGCAGTGGCCGATCCCTTCCCATTCGCCTTCCAGCCCCAGGTCCTGCAGCAGCTGTTTGTATTCGGGCAGCTCGAATTCTTCCTTCGCGCGGTGGATCCAGATGCTGCCGAGCCC
>CACZOP010000112.1 GCA_902782845.1 Oscillospiraceae bacterium
GCCGTAGTGGAAAAAGAACCCGAATTCCCAATCCATAAAGTCCAGTTGTTTTTTTGTCGGGGTCGGTTTTGCCATTGCGCTTCACGCCTCCCGGTCGTTTTTTTTCATCATAGCACAGGGGCGGGGAAATTGCAACGGGGAGATGCCATCGGGAAAGAAACCGGCAGCCGGTGAACAGCGAACGGCGGCCGGCGCATGGGCGTTTTTGCGCTCTTGCCATTTGGCGGGGCGTATGGTACAATAAAAACGATTTTTCCCGAAAGGAGAGGGAAGTCTCCGGTAAAGAGATCTCCCCGTTAAAACGTATGCTGAACATTCAGGGGCTGCAAAAGCTCACCTTACTTGATTTTCCGGGCCGCACCGCCTGCACGGTGTTTATGGGAGGCTGCAACCTCCGCTGCCCCTTCTGCCACAACGTGCCGCTGGTGCTGGATCCCAACGGGGAAGCCCCCTTCTCACAAGAGGAGATCTTTGATTTCTTAAACAAACGAAAGGGCGTTCTGGACGGCGTGGCCGTGACCGGCGGAGAACCGCTGCTGCAAAAGGAACTGCCGGCGTTTCTGCGGAAGGTAAAAGCGGCGGGCTTTTTGACCAAGGTGGACACCAACGGCTTCTTCCCCGACGCGCTGCAGCTGCTGCTGGACGAAAAGCTGGTGGATTACGTTGCCATGGACGTGAAGAATTCGCCGGAAAAATACGCGGTCACCTGCGGGGTTGAGGGGCTGGATATCGCCCCCGCGAAAGAAAGCGTGGCCCTGCTGCTGCAAAGCGGGATCGATTTTGAGTTCCGCACCACCGTGATCAGGGAATACCACACGGCGGAGGATATCAGGGAGATTGCCCGGTGGATCGCGGGCGCGCCCCGCTATTATCTGCAGGCGTTCAAGGATTCCGGTATCCTGCGGGAGGGCAGCTGCACCGCGCCGGAAGAAGAAACCCTTTACGCCATGCGGGACACGGCGAAGGAATTCGTGGCGGACGTGGGGATCCGGGGGATCTGAGACGAACGGAATCGTGCCTCACGGCGGCGGGAAACGATCCGTTTTCTTACAGATAAAACTTATCTTCTTTGTTCAAACAGGAACGGTCGCCTCGCTTGACAAAAAAAGAGAATCGTCTTATACTAAAAGGTGAAAAAGGAGGGGTCGCCGCGGCGGTCCCCCGGTAAAAAAGGAGTTTTGCGAAATGAAAAAAGCGCTTTCGGTATTTCTTTGCCTGCTGCTGTTTGCCTCTGTGCTTTCCGTCGGTGTTTCGGCGGCGGAAACCGGCGCGAGCGGCTCGTTCACCGCGTTCTGCTACAATGTGGCAGGCCTGCCCGATATTTCCGCCATCACCGGCGAAGAGAGCCGCGACGTGCCCGCCAACCAGACGGATATCGGCAACTACGTTTCCGCGCAGAAATACGATATTTTTGCCGCGCAGGAGGATTTCGGCTATCACGACAATCTGGCCGCCGCTCTGCCCGCGTATCAGTATCAGACCTTCCACCACGGTATCGTCCCCTTTGGCGACGGCACCAACACCTTCACCCGTTCCTTCCCTATGTATAATGAGCAGCACATCGTGTGGAACCGGCTCTACGGCGTGGTGGACGACGGCGCCGACGAATTCTCGCAGAAGGGCATCACCTACACGGTGATCGAGATCGCCGAGGGCGTGTATCTTGATTTCTATAACATCCACGCGGATGCTTACGGCGACCCCGGTTCCGTTGCCGCCCGGACCGACAACTTCCGGCAGCTTGCGGACCTCATCAACAACCGCGCCGTGGACCGCCCCGTGATCGTCACCGGCGACTTCAACGCTTTTGTCTTCAACGATTCCTCCCGCCTGAAGGAGATCCTTGTGGACGGCTGCGGCCTGAAGGACGCATGGGTGGAAACGAAAAACAACGGCAACTACGACGATTGCTCCGAATTCACCGCCAGGTTCCCCGGCGGCTGGCAGGAGAAATGGGGCGTGTGGGATTCCGTTGAGCGCTTTATGTATAAAGACGGCGCCGGCGTGAGCCTCAGCTGCGACTCCTTTGCATACGTGCAGGTGCTCAACCGCTCCGGCAAGAGCGCCTCGGACCACAACGCCGCGCTGGCGGGCTTCACCTATACCGTGACCGGCGACGTTCCCACCGGCGAGCTGAAAGTGACCGACACCGGTTTCGTGGCAAAAATCAAAGAGACCTTCCGCCGGATCGTGGTCTTCTTCCGGAAGCTGATGTTCGGCCTGCAGAATCTCGATAAGGTCAAAGCGTATTTCGACAAGGGCGGCGAGGGTTAAACCGACGTTCCGATCCACCGGTTCCCGTTCTTCTTCCGGAACATCTTCCGCCGTTCACAGA
>CACZOP010000113.1 GCA_902782845.1 Oscillospiraceae bacterium
AATCCAGTTCTGCCGCTTCCTTTTCGAAATCAGGATGCGCGGCAAGGAAAGCGTCGGTCTCTTTATACATTTTCCACCGCGGGATACAGAATTCCGAGAACTTCAGATAGCGTCTTGCTTCCATTGTAAAGTAGTCGTTGAATGTTTGCTCGTGCAGTTCTGTTCTATACTGATCCTGCAGCGCATAGTATAACGTGATCTGCGCTTCTTTCGCCACATTCTCGTTTTCATCTTCCGCAAGTCGGGTCAGAATCGCCGCCCCCTCCGCGCCGAGCTCGCCGAAATACCGCACGTCGATCTGATATTGTGAGTTTGAACGGTAAAGCTGATAGTTGTAGTTCGCGACCAACCGATTGACGTTCCCAACGCCCAGAATAACCAGCACGCAGGCGGCGGCAGGCAGCGCAGCCGACAGAACACGGATCTTCGGCAGATAATAACGCAGCAGCATGGCAACGAACACAAACGCCATAAAGACAGCGAACGCGCTGGTGGTAATCCGCAAAACCGTCATACCGTACGTGCGGATATAGAGGATCAGTTTTGAGAGGGCGGTTCCGATCAGGAGCAGATTGAATAGAGAAATAAACGTGGCGAGGAGACGCAGGACCATCGGCGGTTTATCATTGGTTTTCCGTGAGAGCAGGAGTACCGCAAAAAGGACGGCAAGATTGATCCCCGCGATGGCGCAGAGCTCGAAGAAGCCGCGCCGCGCATATTCCGCGTGGGAAAAGCCGTAGCCCTCCGGCAGGATGCCGAGGAAGCCGCTGAAAAAGTAAGCCAGCTGAGAGAATAGATAAACGAGATAGCAGACCGAAAGAACCGACAGCGCCGTTGTAAGGATCGTCGTGTCCACGCCCTTGAAATCGTGGATCCGTTCCGCCTCGGGCGGTTTCTTCCGGAGATAAAAGGCGTAGCCCGTTAACAGCGGGGCAATAAGCAGGCTCAGTATGATCTGCGCCGCAAGCTCGCCCATATTGGTGAACATCCTTCCCAGTAAATTCGAAAACGCCTCGTCGGAGCTTCTCAGCAGCGGGATCACGGCAAAGAGCACGGGAACGGCGCACAGAACGCCGATAATGATTTTAGAAATGAATTTGGATTTTCTGTTTTTTGCGGAAAACAGCGCCGCGATACTTCCCGGTACCGTACCGATGCTGCCTGCGAATAAAGAAAACAGAAATGCGATCAGCCCCAGATCCTTTTTTGCGATCCGTAGTCCGGTTAATCCGGCGAACCAGACGGATGAGAGGCAGGGGAGCAGGATCACACTGAAAAAGCGGACGGATTTTTCAGTCGTACAGAAAAACACGGCGCTTAGCGCAAGACTGCAGATCCCGCAGAGAGACGCAGTAATTCCCGGGAATTTTGCGCCCTTGCCGAGATATGCAGACAGAACGAAAAACAGAAGCACGAAAGAAACCGTAAAACCGAGATAAAAGTGTCCCCATAGCCCGCAGATCACACCGAGCAGCGACAGCAGGAACGAAAGCCCGGCAAAGATCCAGTCCCGCTGATCCAGCTGCATCTTCTGCTTCTGTTTGACCGGTTTGTAGCCTGCCGCATTATAATACGGCCCCTGCTGATAAGGGGGATACGGCTCAGTCTGCGGCGGATAATAAAAGTTTGGCGGCGTTTGTTCATACACAGGCGGGTTCGACGGCTGTTCCGGGTTGCCGGTTGTGTAATTCTGTTCATTCATTTGGGTTCTCCTCCTTATAGGCAAGAATATCTCCGGGTTGACACTGCAGCGCTTCACAGATGGCTTCCAGTGTGGAAAAGCGGATGGCTTTCGCTTTCCCGGTTTTGAGTATGGACAGATTTGCCGGGGTAATGCCGACCTTCGCTGCGAGCTCTCCGGAGCTCATTTTTCGTTTGGAGAGCATCACGTCTACGTTCACTTCGATCATACCGTATCGTTCTCCTCTCTTTATATCGTCAGGCTGTTTTCTTCCTGCAGAGCGACCGCAGCGTGCACCAGGTTTTTTACGACTCGCAGCAGCGTGCCGACCACGCCCATTGCGAAGGTGATGATCATCAGCGGCAGATAACGGAGCCCGCAGATCAGTGTGATCAGCATGACGGCGTAGCAGCACCAAGAAATGATCAACAGGTAGGTTACGTTGCGCTGAATGAATAACCGTTCTTTTATGATATTCCGCAGCAACGCGATCAATAAACCAAGTCCGACCGCAGCCACCGGCGCGCAGGCGTAAAAACAGGCGATCACCGTATTCAATACGTGCGCCACAGCGTGCGGATCGTGCGGCAGCCCGTGATAATCGAAATAAAACCAGGTGAAAAACTGCGGGAAGGTAAAGAGCCACACAAGCAGCAGCAGGGATGAAGCGATACAGATGCCGAGTGAAATGCAGGCGGATGTTTTGTGTTTTTTCATAATCAGTTCATCGCAGCGCGTTTTTTGTTTCGCAGAAATTGTTCGCGCAGTGCCTTTCTTCTTTTTGAGTTCTTAAAGACGTGGTCTTCAAGCTTTGAAAATACTATAACACAGAATGAATCGAATGTCAATAAAAATATATCGCAAAACAATAAAAAATATCTGAATAACGAAAAATATCTGGCTGACAAAAAATAGAGGATTCTCATATCAGACAAAAAATCCGCCGACTCGTTTTGGTCGGCGGAGGCATAGGGTCATCGGAACTTTTCTGTTTTGATCCCGGGCAGAATGTCATATACTGCGTCGCTGCGGTTTGAAAAGGGCGCCGCCGGATCCGGAGTGGTTTTCGGAATAAACTCGGGGCTCGCTGCCGTGGGGTGCGGGTTTGCAAGGATGGGATCGGCAGTATGATTTGATTCTTTCTTCTTCTTTTTACTCATCGCGATTGTCGCCGGAGACGCGCGGCCCCGGCCCTTTCTTTGTCATTTTTCAATACATAGTATGTCGCGAAATGAGTGTTTTATGCGGTTAATCCGCCGAAGAATAAACGATTTGCGTTCTCTGTCGTCTGATCGATCAGCGCCTGCGGGTCAACGCCGCGCAGCGCGGCGAGAAATTCCGCAACGCACGGAATATATGCCGAGGTGTTGCGTTTCCCGCGGAACGGAACTGGCGCCATGTAGGGGCAGTCGGTTTCCAGCAGTAAACGGTCCGGCGGGATCTCCTGTGCCACGGCGACGGCCTTTTTCGCGTTTTTGAAGGTAACAGCGCCGCCAAGCCCGATATACAATCCAAGTGAAACCGCCTCCCGCATGGTTTCCGTGCTGCCGGAAAAGCAGTGCAGAACGCCTTTCGGACGGTATTCTCGCAAAAGCTCCATCGTATCCCCGTGGGCTTCGCGGTCGTGGATGATCACCGGCATATCGGCTTCTTTTGCCATTTTCAGTTGTGCTTCGAAGAACTTCTGTTGCAGCTCCCGGGGAACCTCCTGCCAGTAATAATCGAGGCCGATCTCGCCGACGGCAACGCATTTCGGATGGGAAAGGAGCTTTTTGATTTCTCCCAGATCCGTCTCGTTTTCCGGTTTCGCGCAGTCCTCCGGATGGACGCCGGCGGCAAAAAACATAAAATCATACGATTCCGCAAGACGTCTGCTCTCCGCGGAAGAAGAAACGTCGGTGCCGCAGTTGATGATTTTTACAATGCCCGCTTCCGGCAGGGAAGCGAGCACTGTGTTCCGGTCTTCGGAGAATTTATCGTCGTTGTAATGCGCGTGTGTGTCAATGATGTTTTTCAGCATGTTATCTGACCTTTGCGCCGTTGGGCACGTTTTCAACAAAAACGACCTTCACGTCGTCCTCGCCTGCGTCGGCGGCAAGGATCATTCCCTGGCTTTCCACGCCGCATAAAACGGCGGGCTTCAGATTGGAAACCACAATCACCTTTTTCCCGATCAGATCGTCGGGCGAATACCATTTTGCAATACCGGAAGCGACGGTTCTTGTTCCGACGCCGTCGTCCAACGTGAGTTTTAAGAGCTTTTTCGCTTTTTTGACCGGTTCGCAGGCGATCACCTCGGCTACCCGCAGATCGATCTTGGCAAAATCTTCGATCCCGATCTTCGCCACGCCCTCAATCTCTTTTTTCCTTTGTGCTTCGGCGGCGCGGGCGGCCATTTCCTTTTCCACTTCCTCCATCATCGCTTTCGCGTCGATGCGGTTAAACAGGGGCGTGGGCGTCCCCACGGGATTGTTCAGCGGCAGCGCTCCGAAACTCTTGATGCTGTCGTAGCCGCAGATGTCTGTGCCGATCTGCGCGAAAATCTTCTGCGCAGTGTCGGGCATAAAGGGTGTTAATTCCACCGCGATGATCCTGATGGCTTCCAACAGATTGTAGAGTACCGTGGAAAGACGATCCTTCTTCGCCTCGTCTTTCGCCAGCGCCCAGGGGGCGGTCTCGTCGATATATTTGTTGGAACGCTTGGCGCTGTTCATCACAGCTTCCGCAGCGTCGGCGATCTTGAATTCGTCAAAGCACTGTTCTTCCACTGCAAGGACGGAGAGGATATCGCTCTTGAAGCCCGCGTCAACAGCGTCGTCGGCCGCGGTGATGCAGGGAAGTACGCCGCCGAAGTATTTCTGCGCCATGGCGACGGTGCGGTTCACAAGGTTGCCCAGCGTGTTCGCAAGGTCGGAATTGAAGCGCTCGATCATTTCACTGTAAGAAATGGAGCCGTCGGAAGCGTGGGGCATCTCGCTGAGAAGATAGTAACGCACCGCATCCACGCCGAAACGGTTTATGAGCTCGTCGGCATAGATCACGTTGCCCTTGGATTTGCTCATCTTATCCTCGCCGAACAGAAGCCATGGATGGCCGTAGACCTGCTTTGGGAGCGGCTCGCCCAGCGCCATCAGCATGATGGGCCAGTAGATCGTGTGGAAGCGCACGATATCCTTGCCGATGATATGCACGTCGGCAGGCCAGTATTTCCGATACTGCTCGCTGCTGCCGTCGGGATCATAGCCCAGGGCGGTGATATAGTTGGAAAGCGCGTCGATCCACACGTACACCACGTGTTTTTCGTCAAACGAAACCGGGATTCCCCATTTGAAGGAAGTCCGCGAAACGCAAAGATCCTGCAGACCGGGTCGGATAAAGTTGTTGAGCATCTCTTTTTTGCGGGCTTCGGGATAGATAAAATGCGGATTCGCTTCGATATAATCCTCCAGCTGTTTCTGGTATTTTGAGAGTTTGAAGAAATAGGCTTCTTCCTTTGCTGTTTTTACGGGACCGCCGCAATCGGGGCATTTGCCGTCTTTCAGCTGCGCGTCGGTAAAGAAGCTCTCGCAGGCGACACAGTAGTTGCCCTCGTATTCGCTTTTGTAGATGTCGCCCTGCTCATAAAGCTTTTTGAATATCTTCTGCACCGCTTTTTCGTGGGATTCGTCGGTGGTGCGGATAAAGTAATCGTAGGTGGTGTTCAGGTTATCGCAGATCTCCCTGATCTCGCCGGCAACTTTATCCACGTGCTCTTTGGGCGTGATGCCCTCGGCTTTTGCCAGATCTTCGATTTTCTGCCCGTGCTCGTCGGTGCCGGTGCAGAAAAACACGTCGTAGCCCTGCAGTCTGCGGAACCGCGCGATGGCGTCTGTCAGCACGATCTCATAAGAATTGCCGATGTGCGGTTTTTTCGATGCGTATGCAATGGCGGTGGTAATATAGTATTTCTTTTTATCTTCCATTTTTGTGAGCCTCCGTTGACCGTTTTTGGAGTAGTTTAACGATATTATATTAAGTATAATCTTTTTTTTTCTTTATTTCAAGCCTTTCTTTGTTTTTTATAGCGGAATATCGGACGGACGTCAAGATCCGCGGTCTCGGCGATAAACAGCAGGCATACCGCGCAGAGGGATAAAAACCCCACGAGATCCGTTCTGAAAAACGTTATTTCCGTCTGACGCCGCGAAACCGTGGGGAGGATCTGCGGGAACAGGCGGAGGCCGATAAACGTAAAAAGGGCGGATAATCCCCCGGCGCAGGCCCTTATGAACAGAAAAACAGCCGGTTTCACACCCATCGCACGGAGATCCTTCGAAAGTTGTAAATGAACGCAGAATCCGCCGAAACCCAAAGAAAAAGCGCAAAGGGCAGGCGTGCCTTTCTCCGCGGCCGCAAGCGCGGCGGCGGTGACCTCTGCAACGGGGGAAAACGCCGGATATAAAAAAGGATAGCGCATTTTCAGAAATGTCTCCGGCACGGAGAACAAAAGGACCCACGCCGTGATCTCCGTCATGCTTCCGATCCCCGTGTCCACCGCCGAGATCAATGCCTGCGACAGGGAGGTCTCCTTCGTTTTGTTCCCGGAACTGTTTTCGGCCGGTTCAGCGCTGAGAAGGATCGACGAAAGCTTTGCGATGATGAGATCGGCAAGCAATACGGAAGCATAAAAAATCCAGCCCATAGCTTCGGATCGGAAAAATCCCCGGCCTACCGCGAGAACGGCAAACGAGATTCCCGGATGCACACAGGAAACGCACAGCCGGATTGCCTCGGTTGCGGATATCTGCTTCTGTTTAAAAAGAATCGCCGTGGATTTTACACCTGCCGGGTAGCCCGCGACCATTCCGAATACAGCTGCCGCCGCGCCGTTTTTCGGAATGCCGCAGAGCTTTCCCGCTGTCGCGCCCCAAAGCGAGCGCAGCGGCTTCGGGAGACCGAACTGCGAGAGGAAAGAAGATGCGACCAGCATCGGGAACACCGACGGCAGCAGCGTGTTGACGCATAAGGATAGGCGGTTCAGTATATTTTGCCTGACGTCGTCCGCGTTTTTTATCAGTAAAAAGAATACGAAAACGGACAATACCCCGACCGCTGTATGATGTATTTTTTGTATGTTGATTTTTTTTGCTTTTTCCATGCTATATCTTTATGCGCTGCGGCATAAAAAAAGAAACCCCGCCATAAGAATAAAAAAGACAGAGACCGGAAACGAGGGCAAAAGTGTGAAGCTGTTCGGGAAACTGATAAGACTGCGGGATACGGTCGGAAAGGACGCGCAGCTCGGGGCATTTGCGCGTTTTCGTCTGCAGCTCGACGCCGAAAATGAGCTGACTGTCTGCGGATGTGAGTCGTTGCGTGACGTCAGTGATACTTATATCTGTATCGCGTGTTCCGACCGGATTGTGGAGCTGTGGGGAACCGGGCTGCAGATCGTCGTTTTTGACGATACGGAGCTGCGCTTCAGCGGGATCGTTGATAAAATCGGATTCTGCCGGTTGCCGGAACACAAATAATGAACAGAAAGGCGGTGCGCAGATGGAATTGCTCGGCGCCCGATTTCATCGCCTGATCAAAGGAGACGTCCGGTTCACGGTGCTGGAAGGTTTTCCTGCGCTCTTCTTGAAGAAATGCAAAAAAAACGGCGTCCGCCTGCGATACGTGGTGATCCGCAGCGACACGGTGGAAGCCGTCACTTCCGAGGCGGAATTCAAAACGGTGTTGTCCGTTGCCGCTTCTCTGGGAATGCGGGTGGAGATCGTGGCAAAACGGGGATTCCCGCAGTTTTTTCATAGATACCGCCACCGGTACGGTATTCCCGCAGGCATGCTTTTGTTCTCGGTTTTGCTGGCTGTTTTATCGTCCTTCGTCTGGAGCGTGGAGGTGGAGGGGCTGCATACGCTGGAGGCCGGGGCGTTCTCGGATTATCTCCGTTCCCATCGCGTGTGTCAGGGCGTATTTCTTTGCAGCGTAAACACTGACGAAGTGGAAAACCTGGTGGAACGGTATGATCCGCATATAAAAAAATCAGAGGTGAATCTTGTCGGCTCCCGTCTGATGATCCGTGTGATCGAAAGGGAACTGCCGCCCGAAATGTCCGATGAAACACGCTTCGGCGATCTGGTCGCCGCGCGGGGCGGGGAGATCGTTGATGTCGATATAACCGCCGGCGTAAAAAAAATAAGAGAAGGCGACGCCGTTGTGGCCGGCGACGTGCTGGCTCAGGGGCTGGTACCCTTGAACGACGGCACGTTTCGCCCTACGCGCGCGCAGGGCACCGTGATCGCCCGGACGCACCGGCTGCTTTCGTGCATGAGCGCGCGAAAACCTGTATTGTTTTCGGTAAAGCACTCGAAAATCAGATATCAGCTTTGTTTTTTCGGATGCGAATTCCCGGTGTACCCCAGCCGGAAGAACATGCCTCGGGATATACATACAACGGAATCGGTGTTTTATCTTCGCAGCGGCGGCCATGCTTTCCCGGTGGGGATCAGAAAAACCGGTACGCTGGTGCTTTCGGAACGGGAAATCGCCCTTGACCGTCGGCAAACGCTCCTGATGTGTGCGACCGACCTTGCGCTGCAATTCTGTGATAAGCTGGATCGGATCAACGTACTTTCGTTTTCCGAAAAACAAAGCGAAACCGGAACCGCAACGCTGGAAGCGGACTTTGTTTGCGAGGAAAACATCGCCAGGGCGGATTACTGATAAAAAGAAAATCGCGGAAGGTTTCGTCGCCCTCCGCGATCGTTTTTTTATTTCACAGGAAACTCCTCCGCAGGACAGAGGAAATCGCCTTGTTCCTGTTAAACAAAAAAGATTATAACGCCCGCCGATTGTTTCTTCGGGGTAAGCGTGTGCGAATACGAAAGCGCTTGCCGTGATGAGGCGCAGCCGCTTTCTTGTGGTTACGGATTCAGAAAGCGGTCGAAAACCTCATGGAACAGCCTTCTGTATTCCTGATAAGCTTCCTGATCCGCAAGCGGCTGCAGCAACTTTACAATGGTGCCGTAATACCATGCGTGGGCTTTCGGGTCTTTGTTGTTGAATCGGTTGAAAATATCTTCACCTTTTGAAAAATAATACCGGTGGAACGCCCGCATGTTCGAAAGCTTATCGCCCAGCCACAGCATCTGTACGGCTGGATCGTCCGATTTCGCCAGAGAAGCCAACGATTCTTCCTTGCGGATGCGCCAGGTTTCCTCCGGCGGGACGGCGGGGCGTTTGTTTTCGGTTTCATGCATCACCAGCGTATATACCCGATCGCCGAAGTTTTCTCTGATCTCCTCCGGCGTAACGTCAGTGTCTTCCACCGTGTCGTGCAGCACCGCCGCGGCAAGGATCTCTCTGTCGTTTGTCATCGTGCCTACAATAGCCGCGTCCTCCAGAGGATGTAAAATGAACGGTGAGCCGTCCTTTCGGAGTTGTCCCTCATGTGCTTTTACCGCAAATCTGATCGCGCGGTCCAGAATATCTTCCACTTTTTGTCCTTCCTTTCATTTTGTTGAAGCTGTCTTCACTGGAAATATCGAATGCTTATTCTGTCAGGGCTGCGCATACGTCCCGCTCCAGCTCGCAGGCCGAGCGGTTTCCCGCGCCTCCGTCGTATCTGGAGTTTTTCATCATCACAACCGACAGTTTATTAACCGGATCGATCCAGAAATGGGTGCCGTAGGCGCCGCTCCATCCGAAGCAGCCCACACCCAAACCGTGCGGATAACCTTCTTCCGCAATCACTCTCACGCCCAGCCCCCATTGTTCGCAGCCCATGTTGATTTCTGCGGGTACGTTTGGCGTGGACATCCGTTTTACGGCGTTTTCCGACAGAACGCGCGTCCCGTCGGGAGAGACTCCGTTCTGGCACAGCATATCCGCGAAACGGATATAATCCTCTGCGGTGGTCGCAATACCCGCGCCCGCCGCTTTCCTTTCGGGGATATAGTCTTCAAAAACGCAGTTTTCCGGCATTGGCGCGTCAACGCTTTTTCCTTCTGCCGTCCTGTCGTGCATCGAAACCATTCTGTTCCGTTGTTCTTTCGTCGGGGAAAAGGTTGTGTCGTGCATCTGCAGCGGTTCAAAGATGTTTTGCCGCAGATAATCTTCATATGCCATGCCGGAGACCGTTTCCGCGATCCCGGCGGCGAGATCAAACGCGTCGGTGGCACTGTAGGATTGATTTGTACGCGGCTCAAAAGCCAGCGGATTACGGCAGATGATCTCAATAGCCTCTTTTTGTGTCATCCGGTTGGTTTTTACAGGCAGAAGAACGTCCACAGGTCCGCAGCCTACGCCGCCGGTATGGGATAACAGATCCGATACGAGAATGCTGTTCTTTGCGGGAACCGTTGTCCTGATTTCTCCGTTTTCGATGACCGCGATCTGTAAATTCTTCATCGCAGGGTAGTAGTAAGAAACGTCCCTCTCCAAATCTACCGCCCCACGATCCCATAAATGCAGAATTACTGCGGCGGTGAGAGGCTTTGTCATGGACGCCGCCCGGAAAATCATGTTTTTTCTGAGCTTTGTGCCGTTTGCGGAGGCATAGCCGAAAAGGCCGTGGTAAACCGGTTTGCCGTTCTGATGTATAACGATTTCTTTCCCGCCGATCTTATTGCTGTCCAATTCCGCCTTCGCGTGTGTTTCAATCAGTTCCGAAAGCTTTGCCGGATGCAGATATTTCAAGTTTATTCTCACTTTCCCGGTTTGTTGTTGCAGTGTTCAGACTGCAGGCGCCGGTTTGTTATTGTTTGTTTTGCGTCACGCCGTATTTTTCTGTGTTACGTACAGGTGCCCGACTGCAAATAAAACGGCAGCTCCCACAAGAAGCCAGTGCCGCAGCAGGACCCCGCTTAAAAAGAAGATGCAGACGGGGATTACAGCCAGAGCGAATGTGCGTTTTCGGGTTCTCTCCGACAGATACCTTACGAAAACGAATATGTAAATCGTAAGAAGCGCGCCGTTCCCCGCCAAGTAAAGGATCATCTCAAATGTGCTCGAAAATCCGAATTCCCAAACAAGAAGCGGGAACCACATGAGAATGACGCAGCCGTAACGTCCGATCTGCTCTGTCAGATTCATCCACCGGTTTGCGCAAAAATTGGTTTCTGTTTGATTTCGGAGCGCATAAATAAAATTCGGTATGAGCATCAGAAGTACGATGATCGCGCCAAACAGATTGATCCAACCGAATTTCAAAGGTCAAAACCTCCCTGCAATGCTGAGTTTTCTCTTTCCCGGTTTTCTCCGGCATCCTTTTTATAAAGCAGTAAGTATGCGCCGAAGAAAACCGTAAGGCCGAGTATTGCGAAGATTCCCTCCAGCGTCCATGTCGAGAGGCTGATTACGTGAAAGAGGTTCAAAGCCGCGATAAAATCCATGCCGGTATGCAGGACGATTGCCATAGGATACAGCCAGAAGCGCTTTTTATCCCTGCAGGCGTAAAAAACCAGGATGGACGCGCCTATATGGAACAAAACTGCAACGATCCGCTCGACGCAAGCTGTACCCAGATCTGCAAATGTAAATCCCGCGATCGAACGCACAACGGCCTCTATGCTGCCGAGCTGCTCCGGAGCCTGTGCTGCGACCTGATCTATTACAGCCCCAAAGGCGCCGGTGTTGAGCATAACGGCATAAGCAACATACTGGATATATGTAAATCCAAGTACAAAAATCACTTCAAAGCCGCCGTGTCCGATGCCGTATGAGATTGAAGTTTCCCTGTTCCTGTGTTTTTTCAAAACCGTCTTAAAAGCGATCAGCCGCCCGGTTTCTTCAAATACGCCCGGGAAAAGCCCTGCAACAAGCGCCAGTAACACAGGGTTTGCACTCAGAAATCGACTGACGGCATGTTCCGGAAGACCCATTGCTGTCGGAAA
>CACZOP010000114.1 GCA_902782845.1 Oscillospiraceae bacterium
CTGCTGTTCAGCATTTTCACCGGCGCCGTGCCGCGGGACGTCCTGCGATCCTATTGGAATATAGGTGCGATGCGCGTTTCCGATGTGAACGTGCAGAGCGACGCGGTGTACTTCCGCGCCAACGATATCGGCTGCGTGCTGCAGTTCACCTCTCCTCACGGCTGGCGGCTGCGGACCGTGAGAGCGGACGGCACCTTTGACGATTTCGGCGCCGGGCAGATGCTGGAGCGGGATCTGGGCGAATCCGTAACCGATAACACACAGCCCCTTACGGCGGACGCCGACGGCAGACGCTTTACCGCGCCCGACGGCAGCACGGCGGTGTTTGATGCCCTGAACGGGATCGTGATCAATACGCCTGCGGGGAACAAAGCGTTTAACGTGGACGAGATCTTTAAGGACTCGGACGGCGCGCTTCACGTTTCGGGCGATCTCAACTGGAGCGAACGGCTCTACGGCACAGGCGAAAAGTATAACTTCCTGAATCAGCGCGGGCAGCGGGTTGACGTTTATTCCATGGACGTGTGGAGCGTGCAGGACGGCCGTTCCTACCTGCAGATCCCCATTGTTGCGTCCTCCCGGGGCTGCGGCCTGTTTATGAACCGCTTTGAGCATATGTATATCGATCTCGGATGCTATTCCAAGAACCGTTATGATTTCGAACTGCCCCACGGTCCCTGCGACCTTTATATCTTTGCGACCGATAAGATTGCCGACGTCCTCTACGGCTATTCCGTGATTTCCGGGTTCGCGCCGGAGCCCGCGGAGTGGATGTACGGCACGCAGGTTTGCCGTTATTCTCCGGAATTCTCCACGCCTCAGGGGGTTTACGATATGGCGGCGAAGATGGAGGAAAACGATTTTCCATGGGACGCCGTGATCATCGAAGGCTTTGAGGCCTTTGACCGCGGCCGGTGGACGCAGCTGCAGGAGATCTCCGATTTCGTGCATTCCAAAGGGAAAAAGCTGATGGTGTATACCCAGTGCGGCAACGGCGGCGGCTATTACGATCCTTATATGCTGCACAACGGCGAAGGCAGCACTGCCATCAACCGGGTGAACGCCACGCAGTTCTACGGCTACGGTTATCTGTCCACTTCTTCGCAGAATTATATGGATATCACAAATCGGGACGCGGTGAACTGGATGAAGACCGGTACGTGGCTCGAGCTGATCAACCGCTTCGGCGTGGACGGTGCGAAGATCGACTTCTGTGAGAATCTTCCGGATTATGCCGCTTCTCCGCTTTCCACGCTGGCGTTCTCCGACGGCCGCGCCACCCCCGGCGCGCACCACTGGTATCCCTCTGTTTACAACGCCATGCTCTTCAATCTCCTCAACGACAATTCTCCGGAGGGCGGCATGGTCTTTGCCCGCGGCGGCGGCATCGGCGCGCAGCGTTATCCGCTTTCGTGGACCGGGGATCAGAAGCGGGAATTCACGTTCCTCAAAACCATGCTCCGCGCCGTGCTTTCCACCGGGCTTTCGGGCGTGCCGTTCATGAGCTACGATATGTCGGGCTATTCGCCCGCCACAAACAAAACGATGAATCCCTCGTCGGAGGTGTTCACCCGCGGGCTGGAATACACCTGCTTCAGCGCGAATATCGAGACCCACGGAACGGTTTACCGTCCTTACGATTACGACGACGCCACCAAAAATCTTTACCGGATCTATGCCAATATGCACGACGTGCTGCGGCCCTATCTGGTGGAATACGGAAAAATCGCCACGCAGACGGCGCTGCCGCTGATGCGCGCGCTGGCGCTGTATGACCAGGCGGACGAGGTCTGCCTTGACACGTGGGACGAGTATCTGCTGGGCGACGCGTTCCTGGTGGCGCCGGTGCTGGATCGCGGCGCGAATTCCCGCAGCATCTATCTCCCGAAGGGAAGCTGGACCGACCTTTATACGGGCGAGGTTTACCGGGGCGGCAGAACGCTGTATTTCTATAACGCGCCCATTTCAAAGATCCCGGTGTTCGTGAACAACAATTCGCAGTCCGCCACGCTTTCGGGCGTGCTGGAGGCGATGCGTCCCTATATCAGCGAGATCAACGCGCTTTGCAGATAAACCCGGAACCTGGCCTTTCACCGACCGCAGTTTTACCGCTGCGGTCTTTTTGTTTTACAGGACCCCTCCCGTTTTTTTCAGATAAAATGATTTTAACGTCCGCCGATGGCCTCCGCGGGTAGCCGTTGGAGGCGGAATCGAATGCGCTCTGCGCTGCGGCGAAACCGCTTTCTTGTTTGATCGCTTCTGTCAATTCGGATGTTGCAGGCAGCTTTTTTAGGCAGATTTTTGGTCTGCCGGACGTTGTCCGGACAATGTCCGGAAATTGTCGTATAGAGATAGAGAAAGAATAAGAGAAAGATACAGAGATAGATTCAGACCCAGAGAAAGAGGCAGAGGCAGAGAAGA
>CACZOP010000115.1 GCA_902782845.1 Oscillospiraceae bacterium
CTCGGCGGGCGTTCCTTCCTCCACAATGAAGCCGTCCGCCATAAAGATGACCCGGTCGGCCACCTCGCGGGCGAAGCCCATTTCGTGAGTCACCACCACCATGGTCATGCCCTCCGCCGCCAGCTCCTTCATCACGGCCAGCACCTCGCCCACCATTTCGGGATCCAGCGCGGAGGTGGGTTCGTCGAAAAGCATGATGTCGGGGTTCATTGCCAGCGCCCGGGCGATGGCCACCCGCTGCTGCTGCCCGCCGGAGAGCTCCCCGGGATAGGACGCGGCCTTTTCCGAAAGACCCACCCGCTCCAGCAGCTCCAGGGCGCGGGCGTGGGCCTGCTGCCGCGTGTATTTTTTGCGGTCGATGGGCGCAAGCGTGATATTATTCAATACGGTATGGTTATGGAACAGATTGAACTGCTGGAACACCATGCCGATGTTTTCTCTGATTTTATTGATATTCGCTTTTTTGTCGGTGATATCGCAGCCGTCGACGATGATGGTGCCGCCGGTGGGATTTTCCAACCGGTTGATGCACCGCAGGAGCGTTGATTTCCCGCTGCCGGACGGCCCGATGATGCAGACCACCTCACCGTTGGTGACCTCTAAATTGATATCGATGAGGACTTCGTGCTCATCAAAGCTTTTTTTCAGATGAGAAATGATGATTTTTTTCTCGTTGGGGTCGCCTGAAACGACCGCCGCGCGATTTTCACTCATATTACCCTCTCCTATACAGGCCGCGTAAAACGTTTATTTTTTCGAGTATTTCAGCTTCTTTTCTATAAAACGCGACAGCAGCATCAACAGCGAGGTAAACACGAGATAGCATGCCGCAACGAAGAGATACGTTTCCATATACTGGTAGGTGGAGCCGACGTAGACCTTGGCCTTGTTGACCAGCTCCGCCAGGCCGATAATGGAGAGGATGGACGTATCTTTAATGGTGATGATAAACTGATTCACAAGCGACGGGATCACGATTTTGAACGCCTGAGGCAAAACGATTTTCCGCATGGCGCCGAATGACGTCATCCCGAGGCTGCGCGCCGCTTCGCTCTGCCCGACGGGCACCGCCTGGATACCGCCGCGGAAGATCTCGGACAAATAGGCCCCGGCGTTCAGCGTCAGCGTGATCACACCGGACGCGAACGCGGTGAAGGTGAACTTTGTAAAGCCGCCGCCGTCCGCCATTGTTTTTAAGATCAGGTTGACCACCTGCGGGATACCGAAGTGAATGATCAGCGCCTGCACGAGCATGGGCGTGCCGCGGATGATCCAGATATAAACGCCGGCAAGGAACTTCATCACGCGAAGATTCGACAACCGGAACAGACAGGTGATCAGCCCCAGGATCATACCGAGGCAAAGAGAAACGATCGAAATGCGGATGGTCAGCCAGAAGCCCGCCAGGATCAGCGGTGTGGCATTTTGAAACATTCGTGCAAAATCCATGCTGCAACCTTTCAACAGCCGGCACGACCCGGAAACCGGGCCGTACCGGACAAGTTACTGTTTATTTGCGAAAACGCCTTTAAGACGTTATTTTGTGCCGGGGGTAAAACGGATCAATAACCGTATTTCGCGAGGATCTCGTCGTAAACGCCGTTGGCCTTGATATTGGCAAGACCGGTGTTGAACATCTCGATCAGCTCGGCGTTCTCGCCCAGCTTCACGGCAAAGCCGTAGGGCTTGGCGTTGATGACGTCGCCCACGACCTTCAGCTCAAGACCCTGAGACTGAATGGAGTAACGCGCCACCGGATCGTCTTCGAAGCAGGCGGCGTTGGTGCCCTGGATGACGGCCTGATACATGGTGGGGGAATCCTCATAGGTGGTGACCTCAAAGCCGTATTCCTCGGCAACGGACTGCGCGTACTCGGCGCCCTGCGTGCTGATCTTGGCGGCGACCGTGGTGCCCCTGAGGTCCTCAAGGCTCTGGATCTCGCTGTCGGCGGGGACCACAAGGATCTGGCCGGCGTCGAAATAACCGTCGGAGAAGTCGAAGGTCAGCTTGCGCTCTTCGGTAATGGTCATGCCGGCGATCACAGCGTCCGCCTGGCTGGACTGCACCTGGTTCAGCGCAGCGTCGAAGCCCACGTTCTGGATCTCATACTCAAACTTCTGATCTTCGGCGATCGCCGCGAGAATATCCATGTCGATACCCACATACTCGTTGGTTTCGGTATCCAGATACTCAAAGGGGGCAAACGCGTTGTCGGAAGCGATGACGTACTTCTGGCCGTCGGCAGCCGGAGCGTCGGTGGCGTCTTCGGTTTTTTCGGTTTTTCCTCCGCAGGCGACCAACGCAACGGTCATCAGGACGACCAGCAGGATCGCTGCGATTTTCTTGAAGTTCTTCATGTGTTTTCCTCCGTTTGAAATAGTTTTGTTTCCTTTTGGACAATGCCAAAAAAAACATCTATATTATGCCATTAACAGAAAAATTTGTCAAGAACGTTTTTCCGTCGCGGCGATTCAAAATTGTACAGTCGCCAATGAATTCATATAAATACCGTTCATAATTACCCGTTGCATAATTGTTTATGTCCTTCGTATGATTCAAAACAACAATTACGATCATACCGGCAATCACCGGGTATGCTTTTTCATTTCGAAAACAGCGCACTGCCAAAACAAGGATAAACGTGACAAAAACAGAAGCAACAAATTGCGGCATTACAAAAAATGCTGTGGATCACTTCTGTATCCGGTGAAACAAAAAC
>CACZOP010000116.1 GCA_902782845.1 Oscillospiraceae bacterium
CCGGTTCCCGCGCAGCGCTTCCACGGAATTGATCCCCATGCCGCCCATCAGCTCCTTGATCTCGTGCCGCCAGGCGTTCATCAGGTTCACAAGCCTCGCGCTGCCGAGCGCCGGATTCAGCCGTTTTACAAGCTCCGGCTCCTGCGTCGCGATGCCCCAGTTGCATTTGCCGCTCTGGCAGGTGCGGCACAGGTGACAGCCCAGCGCCAGCAACGCGGCCGTTGCGATATAACAGGCGTCGGCGCCCAGCGCCAGCGCTTTGACCACGTCCGCGGCGCTGCGGATGGAACCGCCGACGACCAGCGAAACGTTCCCCCGGATACCCTCGTCCCTGAGGCGCTGATCCACGGCGGCCAGCGCCAGCTCGACGGGGATGCCCACGTTATCTCGGATGCGGGTGGGAGCCGCGCCGGTGCCCCCGCGGAAACCGTCGACGGCGATGATATCCGCTCCGCTGCGGGCAATACCGCTGGCGATGGCGGCGATGTTATGCACCGCGGCCACCTTCACGATGACGGGCTTTTTATACCGGGTGGCTTCCTTCAGGGAATATACCAGCTGTCGGAGGTCTTCGATGGAATAGATATCGTGGTGCGGCGCAGGCGAGATCGCGTCCGTCCCCTCCGGGATCATACGGGTGCGGGAAACGTCCCCCACGATCTTTGTGCCGGGAAGATGCCCGCCGATGCCGGGCTTGGCGCCCTGCCCCATTTTGATTTCAACGGCGGCGCCGGTTTCGAGATATTTTTCATGGACGCCGAACCTGCCGCTTGCCACCTGAACGATGGTATTAGGGCCGTATGGATAAAAATCCTCATGCAGGCCGCCCTCGCCGGTGTTATACAGGATGCCCAGCTCCGCCGCCGCGCTTGCCAGGGATGCGTGCGCGTTATAGCTGACGGAGCCGTAGCTCATGGCGGAAAACATAACGGGCATGCTCAGTTCGATCTGCGGCGGCAGGGTCGTGATCAGGTTCCCGTCTGCGCCGCGAGTGATCTTTTCCGGTTTTTTGCCGAGAAAAACGCGGGTCTCCATCGGTTCCCGCAAGGGGTCGATGGGGGGATTGGTGACCTGCGAGGCGTTGATGAGGATCTTATCCCAGTATACCGGCAGCGGTTTGGGGTTGCCCATGGAAGAGAGCAGAACGCCGCCGGAATTGGCCTGTTTATAGATCTCCCGGATCGTGCCGTCGTCCCAGTTTGCGTTTTCCCGCAGGCGGCAGTCGTTTTTGACGATCTTCAGCGCGTGGGTGGGGCAGAGGGAAACGCAGCGCTGGCAGTTGACGCACTTAGCTTCGTCGCTGATCATCACGCCTTTTTTCTCAACAAAGGAATGAACGTCGTTGGCGCACTGCCGCTCGCACACGCGGCAGGCGATGCAGCGCGCGTCGTTGCGGATCACGTCGAATTCCGGCGTAATATAGATCCCGTTCATATCTGCACCCCCTCTTTCACGCGGATGACGACGGGCTCGCCGCCGGCGGGCGACCAGATATTTTCCGCGTCCGGCTCGATCCGGCGGATGGCCGCTTCCTCACTGGCGATATACACTCTGTTGTCTTTTTCTCCCACCACCATGCTTCGGAGCTTCAATCGGTCGTTGAGCGCCATGAGGCCGCCTTCAAAACCAAGCACGACGGAGAAGGGGCCCGTGATCAGGAGGCTCGGGAAAACGGTCCGCAGATAAATATATTTTTCCTGCTCCCTCAGATCCGTTTTGCGGTCGATGGTGTTCCAGAAAGGCGCGGCGATCACCCCGGCGGCCTCGTTCAGCGTCAGCCCCTGCCGCCGCAGCAGATAATCCATAATATAGGTGATGACCTCGGTATCGGTTTGCAGCGTACACTGATAACCGAACATTTCGATAAACCGGCGGTTGGCGTCGTAGGAAGAGATCTCACCGTTGTGCACAACGGAATAATCGAGCAGCGCAAACGGATGCGCGCCGCCCCACCAGCCGGGCGTGTTGGTGGGATACCGGCCGTGGGCGGTCCAGGCGTAGCCCGCGTATTCATCCAGTTTATAATAGATGCCCACGTCCTCGGGGAAGCCCACGGCCTTGAATGTGCCCATGTTCTTTCCGCTGGAAAAGACGTACGCGCCGTTCATTTCGGTGTTGATCTTCATCACCGTTCGCACCACGAATTCCTTTTCGTCCAGCTGTAAATCCGTAAGGACCGACTGCAGGGGCGCCGCAAAATACCGCCAGATGATCGGCTCATCCGTGATGGCGGGGATCTTACGGGTGGGGATCCGCTCGGAATGGTAGATCTCGAACCCGGTTTTCAGGAACGCTTCGCAGGCCTTGCGCGTATCGCGGCAATCAAAGAATAAATGCAGCGCGTAAAAATCCTTATATTCCGGATAGATACCGTATCCGGCGAATCCGCCGCCGAGGCCGTTGGAGCGGTCGTGCATCGGTTCCATGGCGCGGATCATGCCTTCGCCGGACATCCGTTCCCCGTCCCGCGAGATCACCGCCGCGATGGCGCAGCCGGAGGGGATCCGGACTTGTCCTTCTGTCGGTTTCATTGCTGTTCCTTCTTTCCGATAAAAAACAAAAGCGCCCATTACCGCACGGAATCACCGTACGGAAATGAACGCCTTTGCCCATTACCTGCATTATACGCCGACGTCTTCCTTTCGTCAAGCTCTTTTTTTGAACATCCCTGCAATGGAATATCCAAAAGTATGTCGTAATCTTTTTCGGTTTTTGTTGATTTTCGTCAAATCAGCTGTTCTTGTTGAAAAAACGCTTGACTTTTTTTGTCGATGCGGTATAATATGTCCAGAAAGGCAAAGGCGTCTTTGAACAGGTTTGTTCAGGGGCGTTTTTTCTTTTCAGCTTAATAATTTCATAAGAAAAGGCAAAGGCGTCTTTTTCACCGTGCAGGGTCTGCGCGGCGGGGAAGGCGCCTTTTCTTTTGAAAACGCAAGGAGGATGTTTGCATGTCGTACGTTGACGAAGTGATCGAAAGGATCGAAAGAGAAAACCCCAATGAGCCGGAATTCCATCAGGCTGTTAGAGAAGTTCTGAATTCTCTGCGTCCCGTGGTGGACGAGAATGAGGAATGCTATCGCAGAGACGCGTTGCTCGAGCGGCTCGTGAATCCCGAACGCCAGATCAAGTTCCGGGTGCCGTGGATCGACGACAAGGGGCAGGTGCACGTCAACACCGGTTACCGGGTGCAGTTTTCCAGCGCCATCGGCCCGTATAAGGGCGGGCTGCGGCTGCATCCCTCCGTGAACCTCGGCATCATCAAATTCCTCGGCTTCGAGCAGATATTCAAAAACAGCCTGACGGGGCTTTCCATCGGCGGCGCGAAGGGCGGCTCCGATTTCGACCCCAAGGGCAAATCCGACAGAGAAGTGATGGCTTTCTGCCAGAGCTTTATGAGCGAACTGTGCAAATATATCGGCGCGGATACGGACGTGCCCGCCGGAGATATCGGCACCGGCGCCAGAGAGATCGGCTACCTCTTCGGAGAGTATAAAAAGCTGCGCGGCCTGTTTGAGGGCGTGCTCACGGGCAAGGGCCTCTCGTTCGGCGGCTCGCTTGCGCGAACCGAGGCCACGGGCTACGGCCTGCTTTATATCACCGAAGAGATGCTCAGATGCCACGGGTATGAGATCGCCGGTAAAACCGTAACGGTATCGGGCTCCGGGAACGTTGCGATCTACGCCATCGAAAAGGCGGAGAGCCTCGGCGCGAAGGTTGTTACCTGCTCCGATTCCACCGGCTGGGTATACGATCCCGACGGAATCGACGTGGCGGCGCTGAAGGAGATCAAGGAAAAGAACCGCCGGCGGCTCACCGAATATAAAAAATACCGTCCGCAGAGCGAATACCGCGAGGGACGCGGCGTGTGGACGATCCCCTGCGATATCGCTTTGCCCTGCGCCACCCAGAATGAGCTGACGCTGGCGGACGCGGAAACGCTGGTGAAAAACGGCGTGATCGCCGTGGCGGAGGGCGCGAATATGCCCGACACCGCCGAGGCGGTGCGATATTTCCAGAAAAACGGCGTGCTCTTCCTGCCGGGCAAAGCGTCCAACGCCGGGGGCGTCGCCACCTCGGCGCTTGAAATGAGCCAGAACAGCGAGCGGCTGCACTGGACCTTCGATCAGGTGGACGCGCAGCTGAAAGAGATCATGATCGACCTGTATCACCACATCGACGACGCGGC
>CACZOP010000117.1 GCA_902782845.1 Oscillospiraceae bacterium
AGGCCGAACTGCGGGAATTCGGGATTCTCGAATACCGTGACCTGATGGTCGGAAAAAGCGATGAAGCGCAGCAGATCCTCCACGTAGTCGCAGTTGGAAGAATGAAGCAGGTTCTTGATAAACCAGGTGTTCTCCGGATATTTACAGGTAGAGGCGTCCACCATGCCGTCGGCGGAAAGATGATCGTGGCCGTCGTCCACAGCCTGCTTATAATCTCTGCCAAGCGTTCTGCCCAGAGGCGCGAAGGTGGCGCCCGCGGAGGTGTGATAGGAATCGATGATGCTGTCGGCGCAGATGTCGGCCTTCGGCACCACGGGCGTCATGTGGGAGTTATATTTGCTGATCACGCCGATCTTGCCGCAGGCGGCGCGGACGTTTTCCATGATCTCATCCGCATGCAGCTGCACTTCGTTGTGATAACGGTCGATCTTTTCGATCAGCCCGGCATATTCGGTCCGCTCGGCGTCCGTGGGGAAAACATAATCCTTTGCGGCCTGATAATAGTCGTCATCCACAAAGCTCCACAGCGCCGGCATACCGCCGAAGGTCTTGAGGAGTACTTCCTGCAGCGCGCCGTCGGAGGAGAGCTTGCCGGCCACCTTGTTCACAATACCGGTGATGCCGCCGGTGATGCCGATGTCGGTAAGACCCTGTACCAGCGCGGAGATCAGGTTGAACGCCGTGGTGTTTTCGGTATTCTCATGCAGGAAACCGGTGAGCGCGGCGGGATCCACGTAGAGGCCGCCGGAGAACAGCTGCCCCACAAGGGAAACGCCGCGGTAAGCGCCGCAGTACCAGACGCAGCTCTCAATGCCCTCGTAGCCGTAAACCGAGAAATAGGTGTCCAGCACCACGGTGCCCAGCGAAAAACCGATCAGGTGCACGCTGTCGTGCCCCGTCAGGCCCTTGATATACTCGATGAAGCTGTGGAGCTGATCTGCGAGAACGTAGGGATCCAGCCGCCAGTCATACCGGAAGGTGTAGTCGTTGCCGGTTTTGTGGCGGTCGTCGGTGGGATAGGTGAAATCCGTTGTGATCTCATACTTGGAGGTCCCGTCGGGATTCATGGAGCAGTCGTCAAACATGGAAACGATCGCGTCCACCACCTTCTGTTCGTTTTCGGCGGAGAAGTTCGCGTCCATCATATCCCAGATGGCGTCTTTGTTGTCCTGCACCAACCCGATGATAGCGTCCGCTTCCAGGCTGAACGCGTTCTTTTCGTTTTCCGTTCCCGCGTCGCGGGTCATCCTTACGCAGTTGATGCCCTCGATGTAGATCCGGGGGGCCATCCCGCAGTCGCAGCCGTCCGCCGCGAACACGGTCAGGGGCAGCGCCGCGAAAATCAGCAGCGCGGAAAGAGTGAGCGCTATTATCTTTTTCATGGGGATCACCGCAGGCGTCCGCACCGGAGCCGACGCTCCGTTTTCGGCGCGACGCCTTTCCTTTCTTTTTCTTTTAACATTATAAGTATACCGCATTCCCCCCGCCGGTGTCAATTTCTTTTTTACAGTCGGGACGTTTTTTTCTGCGTCCCCGGCCGTGGGGGATCTTTGTGGATTCCGTAGGAATTCACCAAAAAAGATTCAAGATATTGTGCAAAAAAGCGAAAGATGAAAAATTCGCCACAAGATATTGATTTTTACCGCAGCTTGTGATACCATATAGCTCAAGCGCCGCGGGAAGACCGCGGCGAAAACTACGGGATAAAGACAGAGGAAAAACAGGGCGCTGAAGGGCGGATCGCTTTTCAGTCCCTCTCTATGTAAAGAAATCAAAAACAAGAAAACGAAAAGAGGAGAGAAAGTATGTATCAGGTAGTCAAAAGAGACGGCGCGATCACCGAATTCGACATCAACAAGATCGCCGCGGCCATCGCAAAAGCGTTTGAAGCGCAGAACAAACAATACACCCCCAGCGTGATCGATTTTATCGCCCTCAGGGTCACGGCGGATTTCGAGCCCAAGATCAAGGACGAAAAAATCACCGTGGAGGATATTCAGGATTCCGTGGAGCACGTGCTGGGCGAAGCCGGTTATTCCGACGTTGCCAAGGCCTATATCCTTTACCGCAGAAACCGCGAGAAGATCCGCAACATGAACTCCACCATCCTCGACTACAAAGAGCTGGTTGACAATTATCTGAAGGTGAACGACTGGCGCGTGAAAGAGAATTCCACCGTCACATATTCCGTTGGCGGCCTGATCCTCTCGAACTCCGGCGCCATCACCGCCAACTACTGGCTGAGCGAGATCTACGACGACGAAATCGCCCAGGCCCACAAAAACGCCGATATCCACCTGCACGATCTTTCGATGCTCACCGGCTACTGCGCGGGGTGGTCCCTGCGGCAGCTCATCGAAGAGGGCCTCGGCGGCGTGCCCGGCAAGATCACCTCCTCCCCCGCAAAGCATCTGGGCACCCTG
>CACZOP010000118.1 GCA_902782845.1 Oscillospiraceae bacterium
CGCGTTCAGATAAATCCCCTTGCTGCCGACGGTATCGGGCACGAAGCAGCGCAGCGTATGCGTTTTTTCATTCTGTTCATCCCGGTATGCGTTCCCGGCCTGATCCAGTAAACGGATCCGCCCGAACCATTCGCCCTGCGGCAGGCTGACGGAAACCGCCGTGTTCCCGCTGACGGAAACGGTCCCCTCCGTCCGGTTAAAACCGCCGTCGGTCACGCGGAAGGTATATTCTCCCGCGACCACCCGCGCGGTCAATCCCTCGGCGGAGGTTTCGTTCCCGTAGGCGTCCGTCAGTGTCACGCGCTTCGCGGCGCCGCCGGAGACCGTAAACGAGACGGCATATTTTTCCCCGTTCATGATCGCGTCGTAATCGGCGACGGACTGCGCCATTTGCCGCGCCAGCGCCTCCATCTCCTCCGCCCCGCCGTAACGGAGTCCGTCCAAGCCGTTCTCATAAGCGGCTTTTGCGGGGGGATAGTCTCTGACATGGTCCGTTCTTTCCCGGAACCGCCCCATCAGCTTCAACAGCTCCACGGCCTGCCCGCAGCCGTTTTCCTTTTCGGTGAAGTACAGCGCCGAAATGCTTTGCGCGGGAACGGTCAGGTCATAACCGACGTTGTCGTAATAGCGGTTAAAATTGCCCGCCTCTCCGTCGATCTCCATGATCCAGCCTTCTTCCAGGCCGGAGAACGTATGCGCGGAACGAAGCAGCGCGTCCCGGACGGTATCCTCCGGTCCGCAGTCGATCCACTCCGGTTCGATCAGCGTTTTGTTCAATGAAAACGCCGCAAGATAAAATCCTTTTCTTTCTGCGGCCGATACGGGGATCGCCTGTGTGAACAGCGCAATACAAAGCAACAGACCGATCGCGCGTAAGAATCTGGGGTGCTGCATGTTTCTTTCTCCTTCCGCTTTTCAATATATTCCCTTGATCCAATAATTGTAAAATCTTTCCAATGGGTTCCAGTGTTTTTTTGCGTTGTGTTTCAGTTCTTCGTAGAATCTGCGCTGCGCCCGGAGCTGCTCCGAAGTGATTTCGTGCGTACTGAACAGCGCCTCATCGTTCAGCGCTTTTGCTTTTTTTGCTTTATCCCCATCAAAAGGGACTCCTTTTTCGATCAGTTCCGACGAGAAAGCGTAGAATACAGGCACCGCTTCCTTCTTACTGAGCGCGTTGATCCGCCGCCGCCGTTTTTGCACCAGCCACCTTGTTCGCGCGAACAACAGAAGAAGGAACAGCAGCGGAAGCAGCCACAGAAGCCGCAGCCAGAGCGAATGCGGGCGGATCTCTTTTTTGGGAGGATTCACGGGCTGCGGCGCATCCCGGTCCTCTTGTTCGTTTTGTTCATTCTTCTCAAAGGTTTCCGAAATAAACTGCTGCTCCGGGCGCGTATCGTCTGAACCGAAGCGGTCGTCGTCGTCCATATAGCCCGGCGTGCATTCAAAGGGGAGCCAGCCGATCCCGTCGATATAGTATTCCGCCCAGGCGTGCGCATTCTTCTGCGAGAGGACATATGGAACGCCGGGCTCCATTTTTTCTGCATCGCTCTGCTTTATCAAATATCCCTCCACGTATCTTGCCGGGATACCGAAATAACGGAACATCAGCGCTGCTGCGGTGGCGTAGTGGACGCTGTAGCCGCCGGTATGCTGCTGCAGCACGTAGGTCAGGAAATCATTTTCTCCGTTCGGCGTTACCGCCTTTTCACGGTAGGTCAATCCGGCGCTTACCGCCTGCAGGATCGCCTGTTTGACCTGCGCCGTGTTTTCGGGCCGTTGTTCGCTGCTGAAGATCCCCTGCAGCGTCCGCAACGTCTCCTCCGGGATATCCAGAGCTGTTTTGTTGACGTAGGAGCGGTACGCGTTTGCGTCCGCGAGATAGGTCGCGACGTCGGGAGACGCCTGTTCTTCGATCAGCCGCTGCTGCAGGGCGTACCACGCCTGCAGCCCGCCCGGATAACAGGATAGTTCCGCGGTCGGTCCTTCCGCATAAAGCCGCGCGTCGCCGATGTAGATTTTCCCGGTACCGGGATCCGCCGCCGCGGCGTAGGGCTGATAGGCGTATTTCCGGCACGCGCCGTCCCGTTGGATTTTAACGGAACACACCTCCGTGTTCTGCAGCGAACGGTATGCCGCCCCCAGCATTTTATCCCCGTAAAA